>CAYFPB010000008.1:0-25711 GCA_964344895.1 uncultured Candidatus Peribacteria bacterium
CCAATGTTTTATATTATAGATTAGTTTATTTATTTCAAGCAATATATCAACGGTTTTTGATTCATATAAAAAAGGAGTTTTTCATTTATTTAACAATGATTCAAAAATTTCTACATTGTATAAGTTTAATTTTATTAAATCATTCCACCAGATTATAGAGTCATGCTTTTTTATTGTATGAAATAATTCTAAAAAATAGCTATTAATTTTTGCTAAAGCTTCTTGTTTATTTTTTCTTCACCAATCTTCAAGAAAAACAAATTTTTCTATTAAATTATCAATAGTATCTTTATTATATGTTCTATTTTCTTTTGTATCTTTTTGTAATTGCTCTAAAATTGTATTTATAGATATAGCTAAGTTAAGAGTTTCTTTTAAATAGTTATTTTCTTCTTCTATCTCTATAGTATCTTCTTTATTTTCATCAGTATTTTTTTCCATAGAAAGACCTATTTTTATTTGAATTTTTAATATTGATGATTCTAGATGTTTTGTATTAGCTTCATCAAAATTAAGAGATTGAATAAATATATCTAATTCATCAATTACATCAGAAAAAGTATTATTAAATTCTTCTATGTTTATAATTCAAGAATCATTACTTTGTTTTAAAAATGAAAACATAGTAATATTTAAACCAAAAATTATTTTAATTAAATCATATCTTTCACTTATTATTTTTTTTTCATCTGAATTAATATTTTCATCTTCATATTTTTCAATAGAGCCAAATATGTTATTTAAAGAATTAAATTCTTCTAGCAATTTTAATAAATTTTTATTAAATACTGAAAGTAAAGGTATTTTATTATTAATTAAAAGTTTATGAAGTTTTTCTTCTATTTCTTCTATAATATTAAATCTATCACTTGATCCTAGTTTCGATAATTCTATTAAAGAATTTAACTTTTCTTGTATTTCAGAGCTTATATCCAAACCTTTATTAATAAATACTTCTTGACCAAAAACTGTATTATTGTTTTGAATGTTTTCAGATGATTCTGTTTTACTATATACTCAATGAATTAATTCTATAGTTCAATCTTTTATTCCTTTTATAATCTCTTTTGTAGCTAGGTTATTTTGAAGTAATATAGAGCTTTTTTCTCATATTTTTAATGCTTTCATAATTTTTTATAAAAAAATAAGACTTAATGTAATAATAAGTAAAAATTACATTAAGTCAAATATTAAGCTTTTTTGTTTCTTTTTCTTTCTGTTTCAGTTAAGAATTTTTTTCTTAATCTTATAGTTTCAGGAGTTACTTCTACATACTCATCATTACCAATATAATCAATAGCTTCTTCAAGAGTCATCAATTTTGGTGGAGTAAGTTTTAGTGCTTCATCTGAACCAGAAGCTCTTACATTAGTAAGTTTTTTGTTTTTTGTTGCATTAACAGTTAGATCTTGATCTTTAGCTGATTCACCAATAATCATACCTTCATATATTTCAGTAGCTGGTTCAACAAATATTGTACCTCTTTCTTGTAAGTTAAATAGAGAGTAGGCCATTGTTTTACCATTTTCCATAGATATCATTGATCATACAGCTCTTTTTTCAATAGGTCCTTTAAATTCTTCAAATTTATCAAAAGAACTAGAAAGTAAACCTTCACCTTTAGTCATAGTTGTAAATTCTGATTTGAAACCTAGTAATCATCTAGTAGGAACTGAGAATTCTAAGTTTACAACACCGTTTTCTTCAACCATATTACTCATTATACCTTTTCTTTTACCTAATTCAGCTATTACAGCTCATTCTACTCATGCTGGTACAGATATTGTAACATTTTCAATTGGTTCCATTTTTACTCCATTTTCTTCATGCATTATTACAACAGGAGCTCATACTTGTAATTCGTATCATTCTCTTCTCATTGTTTCTATTAGTACAGAAAGGTGTAGTTCTCATCTACCTGCTACTTCATAGTTTTCATGTGAATCAAAGTCTATTTTTAATCATACATTTGTTTCTAATTCTTTTTCTAGTCTATCTCTTATTTGTCTAGAAGTTACAAATTTACCTTCACGACCTGCAAATGGAGAATTATTTACTAAGAATTCCATTTTTAGAGTTGGTTCATCAATTTTGATTGCTGGCATCACTTCAGCTCATGTTTCTCAAGCAATAGTTTCACCTACAAATATATCTGGTATACCTGCTATTGTAACTATATCTCAAGCAAAAGCTTCACTTGCTTTTTCTTTGTTTAATCAGTTGTTTGTAAGTATTTCTGTAATTTTACCTTTTCTTTCAATTCAGCTGTTTGAAGTAATAAATACTTCTTGACCAACTTTTACAGTTCATTCATATATTCTACCTATACCTAGTCTTCATAAGAAGTTATCAAAACCTAGATTTGCTACTTGCATTTTAAAAGGAGCTTCAGCATTATTTGGAGCATGCTCAACTCTTTCCATTATAAAATCAAGTAGAGGAGTTATATCCTTTTTTTCTGGATTTTCATCTGTCCAAGCAAGTCCATCTCTTGCTATAGCAAAAATTGGTTCATTTAAGTGATTTAATTGATCATCTTCTGCTCATAGAGTTACCATTAGATCAAATAATTGATCAACAACCCAATCAGGTCTAGCACTTGGTTTATCCATTTTGTTTATAACAATAATAGGGTGTAGTCCTAATTCTAAAGATTTTTTCAGTACAAACTTAGTTTGAGGCATTGGTCCTTCATAAGCATCAACAACAAGACAAACAGAGTCAACTGTTCTAAGTACTCTTTCTACCTCTGATCCAAAATCAGCATGCCCAGGAGTATCAACTATATTTATTTTATTACCTTTATAAGTAATACCTGTATTTTTAGAATAAATAGTTATCCCTCTTTCTTGTTCTTGAGCATTTGAATCCATTGCTCTTTCTTCAATACCAACTCTAGTATCAAAGTTATCATCAGCTTTTAACAGCTCATCTACCAATGTAGTCTTACCATGATCAACATGGGCAATAATTGCTATATTTCTATATGACATATAAAATAATTAAAAATAAATAAGTATTAAAAATAAAAAATAATTAAATTTTATGAAAGAAGACTGTTTGAGTCCCAATCTATTTGATTGGTCGAGTTTCTAAGAGAATAAAATTTATATTATTTTTATTTTGTTTTTAAAACGGGAGGATTATATGGAAAAAAAGGGAAAAGTAAAGGGAAAAATAAAAAAAGAGAATTATTTAATTTAAATAATTCTCTTTTTTTATTAATTTTTCTAAGATTATCCTTCAAAATTTGGATCAAATCTTTTTACAAATGGTAATAGAGCCATAACTCTAGCTTTTTTAATAGCATTTGCTAACTTTTTTTGGTTTTTTAGAGATACTCCAGTATAGTATCTAGGAGTAATTTTACCAAATTTTGTTATATATTTTTTTAATAGTTCTACATTTTTGTAGTCTATATTTTGACCTTCTAGAGGACATTTAGTTTTAGACATAATTTGTAAATTATAGTAATAAATTGTGGATATATAACCAAGCTCTTAGGCTTGATAATTTATTTTTTAATAGTTAAAATTAGAATTTATCATCATCATCACCAGAACCATCACCTAGATCCATTTCATCAAAATCAGATTTTTTGTTTAAGAAGATAATGTTAGATACAACTATTTCAGTTTTATACATTTTAGTTCCATCTTCTTTATCTATAATTCTAGTTTTTAATCTACCTTCAGCATAAACTAATTTTCATTTAGTTAAAAATTGTTCACATCTTTCAGCTAGATTACCCCATGCAACACAGTTAGTAAATTCTGACTCAGATTTTTGTTCTCCTTCAGTTGTTTTATAATATCTATTAGTAGCAATAGTAAATAAAGCAACTTTTTTATCATTTTCAGTTGTTTTAATAGAAGGATCTCTAGTAATATTACCAATCAGTATAACCTTATTAACAGTTCTCATCTTTTTTTTATTTTAAATATTAAAAAGTATTTTAAAAGAAACTTAAGCTTCTTTTTTTACAAACATATATCTCCAGATGTTTGTGTTTAAGTTTATTGTTTTTGATAAACCATTTATTAATTTACCATCCATTTCTAAATCAAATAGAATGTAGAAACCTCTATCAGATTTATTAATCTTGTAGGCCATTTTCTTGTCTCCCCATACATCTTCTTTTTCGATTTTAATAGAATTCTTTTTAAGTAATTCTTTTAAACTATCAACAGAAGCTGTTCTTTCTTCTTCAGAAATAACTGGGTTAACTATAACCATTAACTCGTAATTTGCCATCTATTCCTATGGGTTAATATCCAGTTTCTTTACTGGAAGGATATAAAAAACTTTTTATTTAATCAACAAAAAGTAGCAGCATTGTATTTATTTATATATAAAAGTCAAAAAAAAAGTTCAAAAAAATTTGACTTTTTTTGCTTTTTAAATATAAAACTCAGGCAATAATATTTTTTGTCACTATAGCTCAGTTGGTTAGAGCGCAGGATTCATATCCCTGAGGTCGGTGGTTCAACTCCACCTAGTGACACCATTTTAATGAAAAACTAATAGTGAATAATGATTTATCATTACTCACTATTTTTTATTATTTTTACTTGAAAAGAAGATAATAATTAATATTATACAACATATAATATATAATGTAAATTTAGAAAAATAATGCAAAACCATATTTCTACAAAGATAGATATGCATTTTCATACAAAGATGTCTGATGGGGCTGAAGATAATGATTATATTTTGGAGCAAGCAAAAAAGAAGTGACTTACTTGTGTTATAGCTACAGATCATGATATAATAAATGAAGATTTTTATAGAAAAGCAAAAAAAATATGACTTGATACATGTTATTGAGTAGAAATAAATGCAATGGATCATGAGTGAAAATATTTACACATACTAGCTTATTCAAATTGATTTTCAAGAGACATATATGATATATTAGAAAATAATAGAGAATGAAAAATAAATAGATTAATGGCTCAGATAATACAAATAGAAGAGCATGGTTTTGAAATAACAGCAGAAAATTTTTTCTGATATTATAAGAATCTATGAATAAATCCAGGTAATCTAAACAATTATCATTTATCAAATTATATACTGAAAAATGAGTACAATGTTGATAGATTAAAAAATGTTTTTAAAATAAATTTATGAGAAATAGATTTTATTAAAGATTGCCTAAAAAAAGACTGAAAATATAGTTTTTTATGATATGTAGAACAAGAACCATACTTACCAACATTAAGACATTTATGAGAAGCTTTTTCTACTACAGATACAGTTTTAAGTTTAGCCCATCCAAACTTTAGTTTTAATTATACAGGAGAACTAAATAAAAAACTTGAAAGGTATGTAGCTGACTGATTAAATGCCATAGAAATAAATGCTCTTGCTACAAAAACATGGGTTCATACAATACTTCATGCTACAAGGGACTATAATCTACTAACAACTTTTTGAAGTGATTCTCACTTCAAAAAACCACCATCAAGATTTCACTGAGATTTTTGAGAATTAAATCATTATTTAGATATACCTTTATTAAGGAGGGAACTGAAGAAACTAATAAAAGCATTAAGATAAAAAGTGTTATTGCAATTTGACTTGCAATAATGCTTTTTTTGTGTAAAATGATATATATTATATATAATATAAAAATATGCTTATAAAAGAATTACCTAAAAAAGTATCAGATAAAACTTTTTCAAATATAAAAGAATTTGTTGTTTTTATACATCAAGAACAGTTGTTGACTGAGTATTGAGAATTGAGTAAAAAAGAAGTTACAAAAGAAATGTTAGAAAAACTTAATAAAGCTAAAGCTTTAAAAGAAGATGAGTTTGTTAATATATAAAAATAATGAGATTTAATAGTATAATAGAGTCTAAAAAAGTATATAATATCTTAATTAAAAAAGAATTATTGAAACAGTATAAAAAATCAAAAGATAATTTATTAAATTGATATAATACTAAAGCATTTTTTAAAGAAAGAAAACCTCCATGATCAGGTATATGGTATTTTAGAATAAATAAAAAATACAGAGCTTTATGATTTATAGAGAATAATGTATTAAAAATATATGATATTGATAATCATCAATAAAAAGCATTATAGCAATTTGACTTGCAATAATGCTTTTTTTTAGTTTGTAAAAACTTGCACAAAAATATAATAAATGATAAAATAAAAAAGAAATTAAAAACAAAAATAAAATTATATATGCTAGATAGACTTTGATGACATAATGATACTCAGCAATCAAATGAGAGAAAAGAAAGCTCACCTGAACATATGAAGGACTTTCTGGATACTTTAAATAGAAGTAAAGAAACTATCAAAAAATGCAAACTTGAAGAAGCTCAAAATAGAAAAGGTGAAGAAGAAGAACTAGATCTATGTGAAGAAGTATTTAATTGAAATCTAGATATAGATGATTATGATACTAAATTACAAGAGCTAAAAGAAAAAAAAGAAAGCCCCCCTCCTAACCTCCCCCTAGCAGGGGAGGAAATTTTCTCTCAAAAAGAAACACAAGAGTTTTCAGAAAAAGAAAAAGTAATTAGATATGCCAAAATATCAGAACTAGCATACTGAGAATATGAAACATCAAGTTCCTGAACAGTAGAATTAACAAAAGTAAACCTAGACCCATTATCATTTCCAAATATAAAAAATCTATTAACTACACCTCCAGATAAATTAACTCCTGATGAACAAACTCTTTTAACATTTATAAAAGAAAATAAAGATAACTATGACCTAGACTATAAAATAGATAATAATATATCAGGTATTCTGAAACTAGCTTGAATAAACACTACTGATAATCAAGTAGCTAGTCTAAGTAATAATATATCTAGTATTTCTAGAGAAGAACAATTAATGGTTGCTTGATTATTAGAACAAAGACAAGAAAAGACTAGTGAAACTACTGATTATTTACAAAAACTACAAAAAGATTTTAAGATAACTGATTCTTACCCTAGCTTTAAAGATAGAGATACAAGTTGATTTCAAGCAATAGCTTTAGAAGATAAAAATTGAAATAAATATATATCCATAGCTGGAACTCAATTAACAGATTTTTGAGATATATGAGCTGATATAGTTATGTGAGTAGGACATATTCCTATTAATCAAACTATAGACTTAATTAAATTTATTGAAAGGAACACTAATGATTGAGAAAAACTAAAAATAATGTGACATTCTTTAGGTTGAGCTTTAAGTCAAATAGCTACAGCAATGTATGAATGACAAGTAGAAGAAACTTATACTTTCAATTCCCCTTGAGTAAGAGAATTAGAAGCATATATACAAGTAATTGAAAAGGAACTTAACAAAGATGAATCTTTAAGTGAACAAGATAAAGAATTAATTATTGCAAAATTTAAAGAATTTTGATATAATGAAGATAGTAATAAAATAGTGTATGATAAAGAAAATGCTCCAGGTTCTGAACTGATAACTAATGTAGCTTGAATAAAGTGACCTAGTGCAACTGCTAAGTTATGAGAGGATATTTGAGATTACAGTATAGAATTAAAAGAATTAAAAAGCCATAAAATTAGAATATTAATAGAGTATGTTGAAAGATTAAGAGAAAATAGTGATGAGTTAATTAAGAAAGAAAAAATATATATAGATAGTGATACAAATGAGAGAGAATAATTATTAAAAATTATAAATATGACAATAGATAATTTAGATATGAATCATATAAATTCTGATTCAGAAAATAATCAGGTACCTATGGTACAAGAAAATACTCAACCTAAAACTCTTGATGGTGTTTTAAGTGATGTAAATAAATGACTAAACTGATTAAGATTAGAATTACCTAAAACAAAAGAAGAACAAGAAAAAGAAGTATTGGAATTAGTAAAAATAAATTGATTAAGAAATTCTTTTGAAAATAATAGGTTTACTTTATGAATTACAGTTAATAAAATAAAAGATTGAGTTTTTTCAGTTGTTTCTAATAAAAATTGAAATATTAATTATTTTGTAAATGAAAAATGAGATGTTTTACTTTGAATAGTAGCTGTAGTAGATAGACATTTTGTTAAAAATTGAAAAGCTTTTGAATATGCCTGATTTAAAGAAAAAAAAGAAGATTGAAAATATAATATGTATAAAGTAGAGTGATGAAAAGAACTTTGACCTATAGATATTAACTCTCCTGAGTATTACCAAGCCTGGCAAGATATTATTTTTTATGCTGATATATTAAATAAATTAGCTTCTGTAAAATTTAATAATTCTGAAACAGAAAAATGAGTAGAGGTATTGATAAAATGAGGTAGTTTTAGATTTGAAGATTTAGAATTATTTTTAAGTGAATGATTAATAACTAGAGAAATCTTTGATTATTGAATTAAAGAAATGCAAAGGGTTATAGTTGTTCAATGTGGTGATGAAAGATTAATAAATATGAAATTTGAAAAAAATGATTTTAGAAGAAAGGACTGAACTATGCCTGAATGGATTGATAAACTTTCTATTTGATGAATTAAAGAAAGTGATTTAAGAAGATATTATGTAAAATGATATATTGATTTAGATATTGCTAAGGAATGTTATAAGGTATTACCTGAGGAAATGAAAGATTTAACTGGTAAGAGAAAGAAGTAATTTTAATTTAATTATACATTTAAACAAAAATAAAAAGACTGTGTCAGGGGCTAATCCCTCGTTGAGCATTTTTCAGCCTACCACAATCTTTACTCTTTTATTATATTACAAAAAACAATTATTGCAAATAAAATTGCAATAATTGTTTTTTTGTGTATTGTTGTTGTGCCAAAATAACCAAATAATCCAAAAATTACATTAATAAATGTAGTTAAATGTAAAAAAGGGGCAACTTATGTTGTCTTGTCCTTCTTGTATTTAACTACATTTTGGATTGGTTATTTTGGCGAATAGCAAAAGACTTCATAAGTTGTCCTTTTTTGTTCGCCAAAATAGCTTAGGGAATTTGGCATATTATATTTTAATATGCTTTTTTTATGTGAAAAAAGAAAAAAAAGATAGTTTTATTTGAAGCTTTTTCATGAATATGAAGTCAACATAAAGCTCTAAAAAACTTATGATTTGATGTTAGTATAGCAGGAATAAGTGATTGGTATGTAGATGCAATTATAGCATATGCATTGAAGCATTTAAGTATAAAACCTAAAAAAATAAATAAGAAAAAAATAATTGAAGAACTTAAAAATTATTCACTTAGTTTGAATAGTAAAACAGAAGCAAAAAATATATCAAACCTGTCAGATGAAAAATTATCAATAATCCATCAAGTTATCAAAATATATTGAGATTTAAATATAAAAAATATTAAATGAGAAGATTTGTTAGATAAAAATATAGACCTATTTACTTACTCTTTTCCTTGTCAGGATATAAGTCAACAATGAAAACAAAAAGGTTTTTCTAAAGGTAAAGAAACCAGGTCTGGATTATTATGGGAAGTAGAAAGAGTTTTAAAAGAAATACATAAGTATAATAAAAAATCATTACCTAAGGTTTTAATGATGGAAAATGTGAAAGCTCTTCTGAATGTAAATTTTAAAGAAGACATTGATTCTTGGATAAAAGAATTAAAGAAACTATGATATGAATCAACAAAGCTTTTCATTGTTAATTCTGCAGATTTATGAGAAGTTCAAAGAAGGGAAAGAGTTTTTCTTATATCAAAATTATGAAATGAAAAATTAAAAAAATTTGAAATAAATAATAGTAAAAATCGTAATCATAAATATTTAAGAGATATTTTTGAAGACAAATTATTACATGAAGAGTTTAAAACAGATAAAAAAATAAAAATAAAAAAACTAAAAAACCCAAAAGGTATTAAAAAAAGTTTTTTAGAATGATATACAAACTTTAATGCAGAAAATTATGTATATTTTAAAGATTGAAAAAGTCCAACAATAACAGCATCTTGAGCACAATCAAGAATAAAAATATTTCATGAAGATAAAATAGTATATCTGAATTGATATGAACATTTAAAATTACAATGATTTGAGGATAAAAAATTTTATGATGATTTAAAAGAAATATGATTAACAGAAAATAAAATAAAATTTTTAGCAGGTAATTCAATAAATGTATCTGTATTAAAAGAAATCTTTAATTTTTATTTATAACACTATGAAATTATTAAATATTCCATTTATATCAAAACCAAAAGCAAAATCATTTACAAAGTGAATAGCAAAATATCTAATCAATGAAAACAATTGAAAAGTTGAAGATGAGTGGGTAGAATTATTAGAATGAACTGAGTTTAGAGGAAAGGAAAAATATTGAGAAAAGTTTAATAAAAATATTATAGAGTTTAGAAAAAAGATAATGTATGATGATAGAATAAATGAAAAGTTGTCAGGTTGTAAATTAAAAGAGGTTAATAGTTTTTTTCTGAAAAATATTAAAACTGTATTATCCCATGATTCATATACAACCTGAAGTAATCCTTCATGAAGTGAGAGTAATATAAAAGGTACACCATATTTAATTTATTGATGAAAATATAATCAATTTATGTTTATTAATTTTTTTAAAATATTAAGAACAAGTTTAAGTTGAAAAAAAATAGATAGAAATATGAATGATATTCAAACAATAAGTTTAGAAGAATATTTAAACCTATATTCTGATATAAAACAAAACTTTAATGATTTTAATAAAATATTATATACAGCACTTGAGTCAGATGAATTGAATGATGAAACATTAAATATTGATAATTCACCTGAATCAAAGGATTATATTAATTTAGTGTTATCTGATAACTATAAATTAAGTATAGAAGATGAAGAAGAGAAAAATAAACAAAGAATTTCTAGATTAAGAAGAATATTTAAAAATAGACTAAGAAATATTAAACCATCAGATCATTTATTCTGACAATTACCAGAAGATATGTGTGAGGCAGCTCATATTTATCCTGTAAGTGCAATAAAGAAAATGGATAAACAAAACTGGTATATGATAGCTGATGAAAATAATTGAATTAATTTACCAATACAAATACATAAACTTTATGATAGTAATAAAATATACTTTAATGAAAAATGAGAGATTATTTTTACAAATAAACACTATAAAGATTACCTAACCACTATATTTTGTAATATATCTGAAAGTAAATTAAAGGATAATATTTTAAATAACCAAAGAATTAATTACATCAAAAAATATAATAAAGAATTATTAAAATTATAATAACACCATGCATCAAATCCAAAAATACCTACTACTATTTATAAACAATAAACACTTTCAAAAGATAATAAGCTTCCACATGTGTGAAGAAGAAAATAATAAGAAAATACTAAATAAAAAAGAGAAAGTATTTTATTATTTAGTAGTAACAATAGCATATCAAGAAGTATGAGAAATAGAAAAAGCAAAAAAGTATTTTTCTGTTTATTTGAGTTTGTTAGATAGAGACTATATAAGAGATTTTATAAAAGAAAATTGATATCAAAAAATAGAAAAAGAGAATACTCAAAGAAAAAAACAACTAATAATGAAAATGGAGGTTGCGAAGTTGGGGTTTAGTTATAAAATATAAGAAAATTTTGCTTTTTATAAAAAAGTGATATACTGTAGTAGTTCACTTATAATAAAAAGTAATATATTGTAATATGTCAGAAATAATAAAATCAGTATTAGATTGGAATCCTTGGTTTGATATATGAAAAGTTCCAGAAGAATTATTATGAAAAAAAAGAAATATTGATTTAAAGCAATATTTGGAATTTAAGGAAATAAAGATACTTAATTGAGCAAGAAGAACAGGTAAATCTACATTGGTTTATACTGTTATTTCAGAAGTAATAAAAAATAATAAAAATATAGTTTACCTAAACTTTGATGATGAAGTCTTAATAAATCATAGTTTAGAAGAAATAATGGAAGAAGTACTTGTAAAAAAAGATATAGACTATATATTTTTAGATGAAATACAAAATTGTAAAAATTGGGCTAGGTACGTTAGAAAAGCATATGATACTAAAAAATTTAAACAAATATGGATAACATGATCAAACTCTAGTTTGATGCAAAAAGAATATTCAAATATATTAACATGAAGAATAATAAGCTTAAAAATTAACTCTCTTAATTTTAGGGAATATCTAGAATTTAATTGAGAAAAAAATATAGATTTGGATTTACTCTCTAGTGATAAAGAAATACAAATAAGAAAAAATTTAGAAAATTATTTAAAATTTTGATGATTTCCTGAACTAAGCTTAAGAAAATTTAATAAAAAAGAATTATTGATAAACTATTTTAATGATTTTATATACAAGGACATAGTATGAAGGTATAATGTTAATAGTGAAAAAGTAAAAAAGTTAGCTTATTATTTATTATCAAATACTTCAAAGCTTTTTTCATATAGAAAATTAGCTTGAACCCTAGATTTAAATGTTGAGTCTTTATATGATTATTTAAATTACTTTTATGAAATATACTTTTTTGAAGAATTAAAGAGATTTGATTATTCATATAAAAAACAGCTAATTTCTCCAAAAAAAATATATAGTTTGGACACAGGTTTTATATCCCTAGGGTTTAATTTTTCAGAAAACAAATGAAGAAAATTAGAAAATTTGGTATTTATAGAATTAAAAAGAAGGTGATTAGATGTATATTATCATAGAGAAAAAAAGGAGTGTGATTTTGTTATAGATAATTGATGAAAAATAGTAAAAGCTATACAGGTAAGTTATAATTTAGTTGAGGATGATACAAAAAAAAGAGAATTAGAATGACTCATAGATGCTATGGAAACATACTCTTTAGAAGAGGGGATTATAATTAGTTATGATGAAGAATATGAAATACCACACTTTGAATACATAATAAAAGTAGTACCTATATGGAAATGGTTATTATGAGAAAATTAAAACAAAAATTGCAATTTTGAAAAAATCAATATAATACTTGTCAATTAAAGAAAGTATTTTATAATTAATTTTTAAAAATAGTGTTTATAGATGAAGTTCAAATAAAAGTAATTGCTTGAAAATGAGGTGATTGACTTGTATCATGGAGAAGAGAAAAATATATTCCAAAAGGATGACCTCGGGGAGGTGATGCTTGAGATGGAGGAAGTGTATATTTACAAACAGATGAAAACTTAAATACTCTGTCTGAATATAGACATAAAAAAGTATTAAAAGCAGAAAAAGGTGAGTGAGGAGGGACTCAGTTAAAACACTGAGCAAATGCTCCTGACCTAGTTTTAAAGGTGCCTGTTTGAACAATAGTAAAAGATGCAAACTCTAATGAAACCCTAGCAGATTTATCTGAAAATAATGTAAAACTATTAGTAGCAAAATGAGGTAGATGAGGATATTGAAATGCTCACTTTTGTTCATCAGTTAGACAAGCTCCAGCATTTGCAGAATTATGAGATGTAGCAGAAGAAAGAGATCTACATCTAGAATTAAAACTAGTAGCAGATATATGAATTATCTGAGTACCATCAGCCTGAAAATCAACACTTATTTGAAATATCACAAATGTAAAACCAAAAATAGGAGATTATCCATTTACAACACTTACACCAAACCTTTGAGTACTTGATCATAAATGAAAATCTTTAGTATTAGAAGATGTACCATGATTGATTCCTTGAGCCCATGAAGGTAAAGGATTATGAATAGAGTTTTTAAAACATATTGAGAGAACAGGAGTATTATTACACTTACTTGATATGTATAGAATGGATAAAGTATTTAGTGATTATGAAGATATAAGAAAAGAGTTAGAATTATTTTCTGATCTATTAGCAGAAAAGGAAGAAATAGTAGTATTTTCAAAAGCAGATTTACTAGATGATGAAATGAAAGATTATATAGTAAGCGAGTTCAAGAAAAAATACAATAAAGAAGTATTTGTAATATCAGCAGCTACTTGAGAATGAATAGAAGAATTAATAGATTTTTTAATTGATAATTATTCTAGGGAAAAAATTATAGAAACAACAGAAGAAGAAGTAAAAGAAATAAAAATATATGATTTAAAATCAAACAGAAATCCAAAAGCAGTAGATGTTGAGTATATTTGAGATTTCAAATTTAAGGCAAGTTGAGAAAGATTAGAACAAATAATTAGAATGACAGACTTTGAAAATAAAGAAGCTTTACTTAGAGTATATGATGTATTAGATAAATTATGAGTAATGAGAATAATAGAGCCAGAATTAAAATCTATACTTGAGGAAACATGAAAAGATAATTCATTTTTCTTTGAATCAGATAATGAAGAAGAGGAAGTAGAAGGAGTAAATCCAAAAGTAATAATAGCATGAAGAGAAATAGCACTTGATAAATTGAAGTATAACTTGTAAAAACTTAATTTTTATTTATAGTATCTTAAAAATAGAAAAAAATTAAATTTTATGAAGAAACAACTTGTTTGAATCCCAATCTACGATTGGTTGAGTTTTGTTTATGAGTAAAATTTATATTTTTCTTCTATTTATATAAAGCTGTTTTTTATTTACAATAAAACAATTATGAAATTTAATTTAGACAATCTAGTAGCTGAATTTGAAGAACTGGAACAAAAACTATCAGATCCAGATATTTTTAAGGACCAAAAAAAAGTAAGAGAAGTATCAAGTAGAAAGAAATCTATAGAAGAAGCTGTTAATTTATATAAAGAATGTAAAGCTGTAAATGAAGCTTTAGTTGAAAATAAAGAAATGCTATCTTCTGAAAAAGATGATGAAATGAAAGATTTATTAAAAGAAGAGATAAAAGAAGCAGAATCAAAAATTCCAAAAATGGAAGATGAGCTAAAAATAGCATTATTACCAAAAGATCCAAATGATGAAAAAAATATTATGGTAGAGGTAAGAGCTGGTACTGGTTGAGATGAAGCTGCTTTATTTGCATGAGAACTAGCAAGAAGCTATATAATGTATGCTGAATCAGAAGGATTTAAAACAGAAATAACACAGCAAACAGATTCTGAAGCTGGATGAGTAAAAGAAATAGTATTTGAGATTAGATGAGAATGAGCTTATTCTAGATTTAAATATGAATCATGAACACATAGAGTACAAAGAATACCAGAAACAGAAAGTAAAGGTAGAGTTCATACATCAGCCATTACTGTTGCAATTATGCCAGAAGTAGATGAACTAGATGTGGAGTTAAATATGGATGAAATAGAAATGAAATTTTGTAGATCATGATGACCAGGTGGACAACATGCTAATAAATCAGATTCAGCAGTTCACTTAAAACACCTTCCTACATGAATAATTGTATTTTGTAGTGATGGTAGAAGTCAACATAAAAATAGAGATAAAGCATTTCAAATAATGAGATCAAAACTTTATTCTCATGCTGAAGAACAAAGAGCTAAAGAACTATGAGAAGCAAGATTATCTCAAGTAGGTTCATGAGATAGATCAGAAAAAATCAGAACATATAACTTTCCTCAAGATAGGGTAACAGATCATAGAATAAGCCAAAACTTTTCATGAATACCACAAATAATGATGTGAAAACTTTGAGCAATTATTGATGCTTGTGCTGTAGCAGATCAACAAGCTAAATTAGAAGCAGCAGGAAAGTAATCCCCCCTCTGTCTTTTAGACATCTCCCCCTAGCAGGGGAGAATAATAAAATATATAAAAAGTATATAAAAACTTTTGACTTTTAATAAATAAGTCTTATAAAGGTTTTATATACTTTTTTGTTTTAAAAAAATATTTATGAAAAATTTAGAAAAAAATAAACAGGAAGAAATCTCTAAGGTATTAGAAATAATATTAGAAATTTGAAAAAAATATATTGTTCCTGAATATGTAATAGTTTATTGAGAATATTTAAAAAATGAGATTGAGAATATTAATTTGGTAAAAGAATGAGATATATTAGTAGAGTATCAAACTACTATGAATATATTTATAATAACTAGAAAAACAGCACAGGAAAAACTCCTAACAGCAGTAAGAGAAATACATTCTGTAATTAAAAATACAAGAGATATAAAAAGTCCAGTAAAGATCTTAGTAGAAAATATTAATTCTTTTAATAACTCTATTAAACAGAGAAGATATTTTTATTTAGATATTATAAATAGTTGAGTTACTATTTATGATTCTTGAAAAATAAAAATAAGCAAATCAGTACAAATATCAAAAAAATCTATAAAAGGTATACAAAAAACAGATTTTAATCATATGTATGAAATAGCTACAGAGTTTATAAAAGACTACAGGAATGCTTACAATAGAAAAAGTTATAAATTATCACTTTTTTACCTACATCAAGCATCAGAGTTTTTATTATCTTGTTATCTACTTATTAAGGTATGATACAAACCAAAAACTCATGATCTTGAAATACTATATTCACAAGTAAAAAAAGAAACTAGAGAATTTAATAACTGGTTTGATTTAAAAACAGAGGAATATTACTTTGAGTTATTAAGAAACTCTTATATCTCTTCAAGATACAATAAAGATTATCTAGTAAAAAATAGAGATATATTATTTTTAGAAATAAAAGTATTTTATTTAAGAGAGATTGTAAGAAAGGAGTGTGTAAAATTAATAATAAAATAGCCCCCCTCCCAGCCTCCCCCTGGCAGGGGAGGAGAAATAAGGTTTTAGTAAATAATAAAAAGTTATGTGACAAGTATTAAGAAATTTAAAAAGATTAAGGGAAACAAGAAAAATTTTGAGAAAAGAACAAACAATTTCAGAAGAAAATTTTTGGAATAAAGTAAAAGCAAAACAATTTTTATGATTAAAATTTAGGCGACAGCATTCTATTTGAAGATATATAATAGATTTTTATTGTGCTGAAATAAAAATATGAATAGAAATAGATTGAAGTATCCATTTTAAAAGTAAACAAATAGAATATGATTTACTTAGAACAGAGTATTTAAATAAAGTTTGAATAAAAATTATAAGATATACAAATAAAGAAATTAATGAAAATATTGATAATGTATTAAAAAATTTACAAAGTAGAATATAGATATTCCCCCTCCTGCCAGGGAGGGGGTTAGGGGGAGGGGGAAATTAATAATAAAATAAAACCATGAAACCAAGAGAAAAATTAGAAAAATATTGACCAAAAAAACTAGAGTGACCAGAATTAGTGGCTACAATACTATGATCAGGAATAAAATGAATAAATGTATTTAATTTATCAAAAAAAGTGTTTTTTGCAATAGAAGCAAAAAAACAGGATCTAAAAATAGAAGATCTTTTAAATATTAAATGAATATGAAAAGTAAAAGCAATGCAGATAATCTCAGCTTTTGAATTAGCTAAAAGGTATTTTGTAAAAACTGATGTAGTAATTAAGACTAGCTTAGATGTACTAAATCAAGTAATAGAATATAGAACTAAAAAACAAGAGTACTTGGTGTGTTTAACTCTTGATTGAGCAAGTAGACTAATAAATAAAAGAATAGTAACAATATGACTATTAAATCAAAGTCTCATTCATCCAAGAGAAGTGTTTGCAGATGCAATAGAAGATAGAGCAAACACTATAGTATTAGTACATAACCATCCTTCATGAACAGCTTCTCCTAGTTATGAGGATAGAATGATGACAGATAGAATTAAGCAAGTATCAGAAATAGTGTGAATTAAATTATTAGATCATATAATAATAACCAAAGATGATTATTTTAGTTTCTTAGAAGAAGGTATTTTATAGAAAAACCATAAAAAACACTAAAAATTTACGATTTAAGAGCTTTTACTAAAAAATGTGTCTAGGAAAAATATATAAAAAATAGTATTTTTATGAAAAATACTATTTTTTATATAAAAATTTGGCTTTTAAGAGCTTTTAAAAAAACTTGTGTCTGGAAAAAAATTAAACTTGATTTTGTTTTTTAGCTAGTTATATTGTATTATGTATTATTTTATAATAATAAATTATGACTTATATTGATACAACATTTAAAATAGATTCTAAATCAAAAATTTCAAGTTTTATATCTTGAAAAAAATTTAGAAGTGATAAAGAATTTATTGAAGTATTGGATAAATTCTTTAAATTAAAAGAAGAATATTTAAAAGATGATGAAGAATATCCAAAAGTCTATAACGAAACAGATGAGGAATGAAATTGGGAAACAATAGATTTTTGACCAGAAGGAGTCAGTCCTAAAGAGTTACTTTTAGTACATGAAGAATTAAAAAATGGTAAAGAAGTATAAAAAATTTATTTTGAAAATGCCTGAATATTATAGAGATAAATTATATGAATTAGAACAAAAAATTTTAAGAGGAGAAAACTTAGAAAACTATGATGTTATTCCTTGTAAATGATTTAAAAATCAATTTAGAGTTAGAATATGAGATTATAGAATAATATTTGAAGAAAAAGACTCTCAAAATAAAATAATAAAAATAAATAAAAGATGAGATATTTATTAATTAATAACAAAAAACAATATGTCTAAACAAGAAGAACAAAATTATTGAGCTGAGAATATTCAGGTTTTAGAATGATTAGAACCTGTTAGAAAAAGACCTTGAATGTATATTGGGTCAACTGATGAAAGATGATTACATCACTTAGTTTGGGAAATAGTAGACAACTCTATAGATGAAGCTATGGCAGGTCATTGTGATACTATTAAAGTAACTCTATGAGCTGATGGATCTTGTACAGTAGAGGATAATGGTAGATGAATACCTGTAGAAAAACATGCAAAAACATGAAAATCAACTCTAGAAACAATTTTAACAGTATTACATGCTGGTTGAAAATTTGGATGAGGAGGGTATAAAGTATCTGGTTGATTACATGGTGTATGATCAAGTGTAGTAAATGCATTATCTACGAAAATGGAAGCATGGGTACACAGAGATAAAAAAATACATTATCAATCATTTAGTTTATGACAAGTAGATTGAGATGTAGAAGTAGTTGGAAAAACAAAAACAACAGGTACAATTATTAAATTTTATCCTGATCCAACAATATTTAAGATATCTACAGACTTTGACTACAAAACAATTAAAAATAGATTAAGGCAACAAGCTTATCTTACAAAATGAATAACTCTTTATATAAATGATGAAAGAACAAATGAAAGATATAAATATTATTTTGAATGATGAGTTAAATCATATGTAAACTTTTTGAATAAAAAAGAAGATACTATTTGAGATATATTTTATGTAGAAAAAGAAGCTAAAGAAATACTTGTTGAAGTTTCTATGCAATATAATAAAGAATATTCAAATAATATAATTACATTTGTTAATAATATACATACTCCAGAATGAGGTAGTCATCTTACATGATTTAGAATGGCCCTTACAAGAACTATAAATAAATATGCAAGAGCTAAAGGTATATTAAAAGAAAAAGACCAAAATCTAACAAATGATGATGTAGTAGAAGGACTTACGTGTGTAATATCTGTAAAAGTAGTAGATCCACAATTTGAATGACAAACAAAAGGTAAACTATGAACTCCTGAAGCAAAATGAGCTGTTGATTCAGTATTTGCTGAAAAATTTATGGAATTCTTGGAAGAAGATCCTAATACTGCAAAAAAAATAATAGAAAAAGTATTCTTAGCAGCAAAGGCTAGATTAGCAGCAAGAGCAGCAAGAGATACTGTTATTAGAAAATGAGCATTAGAATGAATGACTCTTCCTGGTAAATTAGCTGATTGTTCATCTAAAGATCCAGCTGTATCAGAATTATATATAGTCGAAGGAGACTCTGCCTGAGGTTCAGCCAAACAAGGGAGAAACAGAGAAACACAGGCTATTTTACCATTAAGAGGTAAAATTCTTAATACAGAACAAGCAAGAATAGATAAGATTTTTGCAAACAATGAAATAAAAAATCTAATCATAGCTCTATGAACATCTATTTGAGAAACATTTGATATCTCAAAACTTAGATATCATAGAATAGTTATAATGACCGATGCCGATGTAGATGGTGCACATATTAGAACTCTACTTTTAACGTTCTTTTTCAGATATTTAAAAGATATAGTAAAGGGATGATATTTATATATAGCTCAACCACCATTATACAAACTTACAAAAGGTAAAAAATCTTGGTATGTATATGATGAAGAAAATAAAGAAAGAATTATAAAAGAATATGATATAACATGAGAAAATATCCAAAGATATAAAGGTCTCTGAGAAATGAATCCAGAACAACTTTGGGAAACAACAATGGATCCAGAACAAAGAAAAATGTACAAAGTATCTATAGAAGATGCTGAACAAGCAGATGAAATATTTAAAATACTTATGGGATGAGAAGTAGCTCCAAGAAGAAGATTTATACAATCAAGAGCAAAAGATGTACAAAACTTAGATGTTTAACAAAAAATCAAGTTTTCATTAAGAAAACTTGATTTTTTTAAGTTTATATTTTTGTGAACTAATATTTGAATCCATCCCCATACAGGTACTTACTTTGAAAAAGGAAGAAATTTATTACTTGAAAACTATAATAAAAAGTAATAAGTCAAAATATTTTTACTAAAAATTTGACTTAACTCCAAAAATTAGTAGTATTTTTTGGAGTTAATAATTATTAATAGAAATATTATGTATAAAAGAATATTAGAAAAAAAGATTATAGCTAAATTTTTTTCATGAAAAATAATTATGTTATTATGAGCTAGACAAATATGAAAAACTACATTAGTAGAAAAGATTATAAGAGAGACTTATTGAAATAAATCTAGTATATTTTTTAGTTGAGATGATTTTCAGGATGTAGAGATATTAAATAAGAATAGTTTCTCGAATTTATCAATGTATGTAGAGGATAAAGATATAATATTTATAGATGAAGCACAAAAAATAAAAAATATAGCAAATACTTTAAAAATATTGATAGATAAATATAAAGATACTAAGCAAATAATAGTTACAGGTTCATCTTCAATAAACTTATTAGACTTAACAAGTGAGGCATTGACTTGAAGAAAAATAATATATCAAATGTTTTCAATAAGCTTGGAAGAAATTAAAAAGACGTATGATGTATTAAAAGTAAGTAAAGATTTAGAAAATTTAATTATTTATTGAACTTATCCAGATGTACTAACAAAAACAAGTATTGAAGAAAAAAAATCTACACTAAAGGAATTAGCAAATTCAAGTTTATATAGAGATATTTTAGAGTTTCAGCAAGTTAAAAATTCTGATGTTATAATGAAACTATTAAAGCTATTAGCTTTACAAATTTGAAAAGAGGTAAGTTTAAATGTATTAGCTAATAATTTGGTAGTAGATATAAAAACAGTAATGAGGTATATAGATTTATTAGAAAAAAGTTTTATTATTTTTAGGTTAAAACCATATTTTACAAATAAAAGAAAAGAATTAAATAAGTCAAATAAGATATATTTTTATGACTTATGAATAAGGAATTCAATACTAAATGATTTTAATTTATTAGAAAATAGAAATGATATATGAGACTTATGGGAAAATTTTTTAATAATAGAAAGAATAAAACATAATAGTTATTATGATAAATTTTCAAATAATTATTTTTGGAGGACTTATAATGGCCAAGAGATAGATTTTATTGAAAATTATGATAATAAACTTTATACTTATGAGTTTAAATGGTGAAAAAAAATAGCAAAGTTACCAAAAAGTTTTAAACAAGATTATACAAGTTGTAAATATGTAGTTATAAATAAAGATAACTATTTGGATTTTATTACATGAAAACTATAACAAAAACTTTTAACAAACCCCAAAAAACAAATAAATTGTAACCCTTACAATTAACTAAAATCGTATGAAACAAACAATAAAAAGATCATTTGTTGGATGAAATGCAATTAGCTATACTTTTAGGAATTCAACTCCTTATAATGAGGTATATTTTATTGTAGAATATACAAAAACAACAGATTAGTTTGTTTTAATTTGTAGAACATAAAATGTTAAAAAGAGAGTTTTTGTTAAAAACTCTCTTTTGTTGTTCTCTTAAATAAGCTAAAAATTATAAGTTTTTAAAAGAGAAGAAAAAAAAATATAAAAAACCTTTGACATTTATGAAAAAAAATATAAAATCTCTTTCGCTTATTTAATAAGTAATAAACTATATTCCTCCGTAGCTCAGTGGTAGAGTAGGTGGCTGTTAACCATTTGGTCGCTGGTTCGAATCCAGCCGGGGGAACCATTTTTAAAAACTAAAGCTTGATTTCAATAATAATACTTATAGAAATATAAAAACATATTTGGATTCGAATGGAGGTTTATCCGGGACGGATAATTATGATGAATAAGAATAATTACCGATGGGTTGTAAGACCGAATCCAGCCGGGGGGGAACCATTTTTTACAATAGTGGTTTTAAGGAGTTCATTAATATAATAAAAAGTATTACGTGGAGAGATGGCTGAGTGGTCGAAGGCAACGGTCTTGAAAACCGTCGTGTCACTTGTGGCACCCAGGGTTCGAATCCCTGTCTCTCCGCCATTTTTTTTAAGAAAAACAATAATAAAAGAAAAATGTTAGAGTTTCACAATAATATTGTGGGATTCGAATGGAGGTTTCAGCTTGCTGAATTTAATTGTGATGAATAAGAGCAATTAAAACGGTGTCTGACCCGAAGGGCAACGAATCCCTGTCTCTCCGCCATTTTTTTTAAGAAAAACAATAATAAAAGAAAAATGTTAGAGTTTCACAATAATATTGTGGGATTCGAATGGAGGTTTCAGCTTGCTGAATTTAATTGTGATGAATAAGAGCAATTAAAACGGTGTCTGACCCGAAGGGCAACGAATCCCTGTCTCTCCGCCATTTTTTTTGAAATAAATAAGGAAAGGTGGCAGAGTGGTTGAATGCGCACCCCTGCTAAGGGTGTGATCCGCTTGCGGATCCGTGGGTTCAAATCCCATCCTTTCCGCCATTTTCCTATAATAAATATAAAGGGATTTGAATTGGAGGTTTTTGCTGAAAGCAAAATTTTATTCCGATGAATAAGAGGAATAAAAACGGATGGCCGACCCGAAGGGCGCCAAATCCCATCCTTTCCGCCATTTTCCTATACTATATTAATATAGGGGCCTGTAGCTCAGGGGTTAGAGCAGTTGGCTCATAACCAATTGGTCGTTGGTTCAATTCCAACCAGGCCCACCATAATAAAAGATAAGTAACATCTTTTAAATAAAGTTACAAAAAAATCAATATAAACAATTATATTGAAAAAAGTCAAAAAAAGTTTTGACATATTAAAAAAAATGTATAAACTCTCTCTCGCTTTAATAAAAAGTAAATTATAAAACATTTTTATAGAATGTAAAAAACTTTTAGAAGAGCTTTAAATAAATGTTTTCATCTACTAACGAGTACAAAGTATGATTATGAAAAACACTTATTAAAAAAAGTTAAAAAAAGTTTTGACAAATCAAATAAAAATAATACAATCCTTTTACTTTTTTGAGAGAAACAGTTCTTTAAAATAAACAGAATATTAGAAAAAAACTAAATTCCAGAGTTTTTAGGAGAAAAACACTAATAATCAAAGTCTACATACTATTATATAATATATAGCATTACGTTAAAAAGAGTTTGATCCTAGCTCAGGGTGAACGCTAGCGGTGCGCCTAACACATGCAAGTCGAGCGGTAGAATTAAAATTGAAGCTTCGGCCGATTTTTTAATTTGAGAGCGGCGAACGGGTGAGTAACACGTTGGTATCTGCCCCCAAGTCAGGGATAGCCAGAAGAAATTCTGATTAATACCGGATAGTCTCTTCGGAGTAAAGATTTATTGCTTGGGGAGGAACCTGCGGTCTATCAGCTAGTTGGTGAGGTAATAGCTCACCAAGGCTATGACGGATACCTGGTCTGAGAGGATGATCAGGCACAATGGAACTGAGACACGGTCCATACTCCTACGGGAGGCAGCAGTGAGGAATCTTCCACAATGGACGAAAGTCTGATGGAGCGACACCGCGTGAAGGATGAAGGCCTAACGGTTGTAAACTTCTTTTCTGAAGGAGCATAATGAGAGTACTTCAGGAATAAGGGACGGCTAAATACGTGCCAGCAGCCGCGGTAATACGTATGTCTCGAGCGTTACCCGGAATCACTGGGTGTAAAGGGTTCGTAGGTGGCTTTAAAAGTTGTATATGAAAGACCGGAGCTCAACTCCGTGTTTGTATACAAAACTGTAAAGCTAGAATCAGGAAGAGGTAAGCGGAATTCTAAGTGTAGGGGTGCAATCCGTAGATACTTAGAGGAACACCAAAAGCGAAGGCAGCTTACTGGGACTGTATTGACACTGATGAACGAAAGCGTGGGTAGCGAAAAGGATTAGATACCCTTGTAGTCCACGCCCTAAACGATGATAACTAAGTGTTGCACGTAGGTGCAGTGCTGTAGCTAACGCGTTAAGTTATCCACCTGAGGAGTACGGTCGCAAGATTAAAACTCAAAGGAATAGACGGGGACCCACACAAGCAGTGGATCACGTGGTTTAATTCGACAATAAACGGGGAACCTTACCCAGACTTGACATCTACCGAATTTTCTAGAGATAGAAAAGTGCCTTTATTGGAGCGGTAAGACAGGTGCTGCATGGTTGTCGTCAGCTCGTGCCTTGAGGTGTTCGGTTAAGTCCGTTAACGAGCGCAACCCATGTTGTTAGTTATTATGTCTAACAAGACTGCCTTGGTTAACAAGGAGGAAGGTGTGGATGACGTCAAATCAGCATGGCTTTTACGTCTGGGGCTACACACATGATACAATGGTATATACAAAGAGTAGCAATATAGCGATATGGAGCTAATCTTTAAAGTATATCTCAGTCCGGATTGAAGTCTGCAACTCGACTTCATGAAGTTGGAATTGCTAGTAATCGTGAATCAGATATGTCACGGTGAATATGTTCCTGGGTCTTGTACTCACCGCCCGTCATGGCATGGGAGGTAGTAATATCGGAAGTCCCCCTAGTAATATGGGGGCCCATGGTAGGACTACTGACTGGGCTAAAGTCGTAACAAGGTATCCGTAGGAGAACCTGCGGATGGACTATCTCCTTATATTTTTCCTTATAAAAACACTGAATTAAGTTTTTTTCTAATATTTTGTTTATTTTGTTCTTTAACATAATCTGAATAATTAAAGTTAGTTAATTTTAAAATGATTAATAGTTATAGTCGTATTAAAATTTAACACATAGCATAAGGTGGATGCCTTGACTTGAATGTCTGAAGAAGGACGTGCAAATCTGCGATAAGTCTGGAGGAGTTGATAAGATACGTTATTACTCCAGAATTTCCGAATGGGGGAACCTAATACAAGTAATTTGTATTGCCTGTAATACAGGGAGACACATTGTGAACTGAAATATCTAAGTAGCAATGGAAAATAAATCAAACGAGATTCCCTGAGTAGTGACGAGCGAAACGGGATTAGCCCAAACTGTAGAAGCTGTATAGGTAGCTTTTGGCTCTACGGGGTTGTAGGAATAACATTAGGGGAGGCTAATAAACCTAGTATTATATAAGATTATCAACTGAATATGTTGGGAAACATAGCCATAGAGGGTTAAAGCCCCGTAAATTAAAATATTCTTAATAGTACCTGTTATTTCCTGAGTAGGATCGGACACGTGTAATCCGGTTTGAATCTGGGGGGACCACCCTCCAAGGCTAAATAGCATTCAAGATCGATAGTGAACTAGTACCATGAGGGAAAG
>CAYFPB010000008.1:25811-28494 GCA_964344895.1 uncultured Candidatus Peribacteria bacterium
CTCCAAGGCTAAATAGCATTCAAGATCGATAGTGAACTAGTACCATGAGGGAAAGGTGAAAAGAACCCCGGGAGGGGAGTGAAATAGAACCTGAAACCTTATGCTTTTAAAGAGATGGAGCCTTCGGGTGACATCGTGCTTTTTGTAGAACGAACCAACGAGTTAGTGTATGTGGCAAGGTTAAGACAGTTAAAGTCGAAGCCGTAGTGAAAGCGAGCCTGAATAGGGCGATTAGTCACATATATTAGACCCGAAACTAGGTGAGCTTCCCATGAGCAGGCTGAAGCGATGGTAAAACATCGTGGAGGGCCGAACCATTAGGAGCTGCAAGTCCTTTGGATGACTTGTGGGAAGGAGTGAAAAGCTAATCGAACTCAGAGATAGCTGGTTCTCCGCGAAATAGCTTTAGGGTTAGCCTCGGATTACTATTTTACAGGGGTAGAGCTCTGATTGGACTAGCGGGCCTCGCGGCTTAGCAAATCCTGATAAACTTCGAATACTGTAAAAACTATACCGGGAGTCAGACAGTGAGAGATAAGTCCCATTGTCAAGAGGGAAACAGCCCAGACTACTATCTAAGGTCCCTAATTAATAACTAAGTGGAAAAGGATGTGAGATTGCTGAGACAACCAGGAGGTTGGCTTAGAAGCAGCCATTCCTTGAAAGAGTGCGTAATAGCTCACTGGTCAAGCGATTTTGCGCCGAAAATTCAACGGGGCTAAAGTTATTAACCGAAGATGTAGACTTCATATTTATATGATTTGGTAGCGGAGCGTTCTGTATGTCGCTGAAGTCGAAGGGTGACCTTCGGTGGAGATATCAGAAGTGAAAATGTTGGTATGAGTAACGTAAGGGAGATGAAAACTCTCCCCGCCGGATACCCAAGGTTTCCTACGCAACGGCAGTCGACGTAGGGTTAGTCGGTCCTAAGGTGTAACCGAAAGGTGAAGCTGATGGATATCAGGTTAATATTCCTGAACTACTAATATTTTGCTAAGGGGGGACATATCGGGATATAGGAGATGCTTAATTAATTGCATTACGACAACGAAACTTGAAATATTGGAAAATCCGTATTTCTTTAAGGTTGAGTCAAGTTAAGTTAAGTTTGTTAGCTTGCTAATGAACAAGACGGCTCCTACTATATTCTGGTATCGAGAAAAGCCTCTATGCGTTAAGATATTGGTAACCGTACCGTAAACGAACACACGTGGGTTAGTGGAGAACACTAAGGCGAACGAGATAACTATGGTTAAGGAACTCGGCAAAACAGCGGTCGTAACTTCGGGATAAGACCTGCCTCAGATTTAATTTAGATTTGAGGCCGCAGCGAAAGAACTCAGGCGACTGTTTACCAAAAACACAGCTCTCTGCAAACTCGTAAGAGGATGTATAGGGGGTGATGCCTGCCCAGTGCCAGAAGGTTACGTGGATCCGTGCAAGCGGTGAAACTAAGCCCTGGTGAACGGCGGCCGTAACTATAACGGTCCTAAGGTAGCGAAATTCCTTGTCGGGTAAGTTCCGACCCGCACGAATGGCATAACGGTCTGAGTACTGTCTCAACCATAGACTCGGTGAAATTGCAATGTCGGTAAAAATGCCGACTACCTGCAGCAAGACGGAAAGACCCTATGGAGCTTTACTACAGCTTGGTATTGGGTTATGAATTAAGATGTGCAGGATAGGTGGGAAACTATGAAGTAGCAACGCTAGTTGTTATGGAGTTATCCTTGAGATACCACCCTTCTTAATTTGTAACTCTAACCCGTAATACGGGGACAGTGCTTGGTGGGTAGTTTAACTGGGGCGGTTGCCTCCTAAAGAGTAACGGAGGCGCGCAAAGGTTGACTATCTTCGGATGGAAATCGAAGAGATAGTGTATTCGCATAAGTCAGCCTGACTGAGAGACCTACAAGTCGACCAGACACGAAAGTGGGCGAAAATGATCCGGCATTTACATGTGGAAGTGATGTCGCTCAACGGATAAAAGTTACCCTAGGGATAACAGGCTGATCGCGTCCAAGAGTTCACATCGACGACGCGGTTTGGCACCTCGATGTCGGCTCGTCGCATCCTGGGGGTGGAGAAGCTCCCAAGGGTATGGCTGTTCGCCATTTAAAGCGGTACGCGAGCTGGGTTCAGAACGTCGTGAGACAGTTTGGCCCCTATCTGCTGTAGGCGTATAGAAATTTGAGAAGATCTGCTCCTAGTACGAGAGGACCGGAGTGGACGAACCTCTGGTGTATCGGTTGTCAGGTATACTGGCACTGCCGAGTAGCTAAGTTCGGAATGGATAACCACTGAAAGCATCTAAGTGGGAAGCCAACTTCAAGATTAGATTTCTCTGCCTTGAGCAATAAGTTCCCTTCGAGACTAGGAGGTTGATAGGTTGCAGATGTAAGAGTGGCGACACTCTCAGTCGAGCAATACTAATAGAACGAATGGATTTTAATACATCTATAACGATTATTCATTTTGATTAATTGACTAACTTTAATTGTTTAGATTATGAACAATAAATAAACAAATACATAATTGATATTAGGCTCTTGGTAGTTATAACGGTTGAGGTACACCTGTTCCCATCCCGAACACAGAAGTTAAGCCAACTCGTGCTGATGGTAGTGCATCTCGTAGATGTGTGAGAGTAGGTAGCTGCCAAGATCTTGATATCAATTTTTTT
>CAYFPB010000009.1:0-25278 GCA_964344895.1 uncultured Candidatus Peribacteria bacterium
TTATTGTTCAGGATTATTTTATTTCTTTTTTTATTTTTACCTAAAGTGTTAAAAAGAGCCTTTTTTATTTGACATTTATATATTTCTCCTATTATATACAAAGTACTTTTAAGATAAATTGTACAACATAATTAAAAAGGAGAACCTTAATTATGTCAGATTCAGATAAAATTGATAAGTTGATTGATACTATTCATAGACAGGCTCAATATATTGAAAAGCAAAGAGCTACTCATGAGTTTGAGAGAGTCGATGATCAAGCTGAAATCCAGGGATTAAAATGGGAGATACAAAAACTTCAAGCACAAAATGATACACTAAAAGCTATTATAGCTAAAAATCATGGGATTAAAGAAGAACAAGATTTACCATTACTAGAGTCTCCAGAAAAACGAATTGTGAGAGACATAGTAAAAAGTGCCATGAAAGCAGTAACGAATTAAGGTCAACAAAATGCTAACCAATATTGGTTAGCATTTTTTGATTTTTAAAATTGACTTTTAAAAAATATTAATAGTATAAATCAGTACTTCCAGTACATAACATAAACAAAAAGGGGAAAACAATGGCAAAAAAAGCTAAAAAGATGAGTGTAAAGAAAAGCAAAAACGATACAAAAGAAGTAAAAAAGCTAAAAAAACAATTAAGAGATTGTAGAAGGGATAACAAAAGAATACTTGAGCTTTGCCAGTAAAAGAAAAATACCAGCTGATTTTCAGCTGGTATTTTATATTTTTTTAAATATAATATAAAAAAATAACTACTGCTTTATGAAAACACAAGTAAAAAATACTCTAAAAAAAATCCAAAAACAACCTTGAATCTACAAGTTTTTAGATAAAAATAAAAAAATAATATATATCTGAAAATCTGTAAACCTACATTCAAGGGTTAATTCATATTTCAATTGAAAAAGTAAGCTAAACTTTGCTAAACAAAAAATGGTTGATAATATAGTTAATATTGAGACTATTATTACAAATAATGAAACAGAAAGTCTAATACTTGAAACTACGCTTATAAAAAAATATGAACCAAAATATAATATATTAATGAAAGATGGGAAAAATCATCTATACATAAAAATTACATCCTGAGATTTCCCTAAAATAATCAAAACTAGAGTAAAAAGACCTGACTGAACTTACTTTGGACCTTATACATCGACAAACTATGTAAATAGCATATTAAAATTAATAAAAGATATTTTTTGATACTGAGTAGCAGAACACAACTTTTTCTTATCAAAAAACAGTTACAATTTAGACAAATATATATTTAAAAATGATTTAAAAGAAGAAGATTACAATAAACAAATAGAAAAAATAAAAGACTTTTTAAAATGAAATACAAAAGAGGTAAAAAAACTTATCGAAGAAAAAATGAAAAATAAAGCAAGTGAGTTAAAGTTTGAAGAAGCTAATAAATTAAAAACAAAACTAGAATCAATATCTATACTGGAAGAAAGTCAGATAGTTAGAGATTCAATAAATTGAGACTATGACATAATAAATTTTACTGAAAAATTTGAAAAAATTTATGTGTGATTAATAGAGATAAGAGATAGCAAGATTACATGATTTTATAACTATGATATAAAAAATGAGTTAAAAGAAGAAAAGGAAAATATTATAAAAGACATACTAGAAAAAAGATTAATAACCTCACCCCTAGCCCCTCTCCTACAAGGAGAGGGGGATAAAAGGATTTTTCAAAAAATCATAATTCCTTTTACAGTAAATTTAAAAGAAAATATATTTAAAAATGTAAAAATCGAGATACCTCAAATATGAACTAAAAAAGATCTTCTTGATTTGTGCTACAAAAACATATATGAATATGCTCATAAATCATATATAAACTCTCTAAGTACAAAATGATTCTCAAAGAAAACAATGCAAAATATACTAGAAATCCTTGGATATAAACAAATAAATAAAAATATCATTTTTGAATGTAATGACATATCTCATATATCTTGAAATCACACAGTAGCAAGTCGTAGTATTATAGAAAATTGAAAAAGTAATAATAGTAAATATAAAAAATTTAGAATAAAAACTCTTAGTGAAGGAAAAATAGATGATTTCAACTCTATGAGAGAAGTAATGACTAGAAGACTAAAAGAAATAGAAAAACTAAATAATATTCCAGATTTAATAATAATAGACTGATGAAAATGACAACTAAGTAGTGTATATAATGTAATAAAACCCCTCCTAACCTCCCCTTATCAAGGGAGGAATAACCCAATAGAAAAATTACAATTAGTTTGAATTGCTAAAAAAGAAGAAGAATTATTTATAATACCACCCCCTAACCCCCTCCTTACTAAGGAGGGGGAAAAAGAGGTAAGATTTAAAAAAATAGTATTAGATAAAGATTCAAATGAATTAAGGCTTATACAAAAAATAAGAGATGAAGCCCATAGATTTGCTATTACTTTTAATAGAGACTCAAGAATAAAATCTATGAAAAAAAATATACTAGAAGAACTACCATGATTTTGACCTATTACAAGAAAAAAATTATTAAAAAAATATTGAAATATAGAAAATCTAAAAAATATAAATAAAGATGAGCTTAAAACAATATTAAACAAAAATCAGATTGAAATATTGATAGATCATTGTATAATATAATACAAATAGCTCTTAATTTAATTTTTATCTTTACAAAATTAATTTTTTATATAATATTACTATAATATGTATTTAACAAAACAATTTTTATGAAAGATATTCTAAAAAAATACAAAAATCATAGAATGATATCTAATGTAAAAATAGTACTAGCTAGCCTAATTCTAGCTGTACTAGTTAATTTTTTCTTACTTGATTGAACTATTCTACAAAATAATATAAAAGCAAGTATACTTGATACACCACAAAAAGAAGTAACTAAAAAAGCTGATATTTATTTAGAAAATATAGAGGGTGAGCTCTCTTTAAAAGTATCACAAACTATTAGTTCAGTTAAAGCTCTATCTTTAAGTTTTACTTATAATCCAGATAATGTTAATATTGAAAAACTTGATTCAAGTTTTTGAGAACTAACTATTATGTCTAATACTCCTTGAATTACTTCAATTATATTAACTGTAAATGATAATATTAGTTTAGAAAAATGAGATAATATAGTAAATATTACAGCAAGCAAAAAAGAATCTCAAAGTGAAAACTTAAATATAATAAATGCAAATTTTTCTGATAATAAGGAAAAATTCTACCTATTAACTACTTCTTGAGTTACTTTTTAATTTAAACCCCTCCAAGCCTCCCCTTATCAGGGGAGGAACTTTTTTTATTAATATAATTAATTAATATGATTTTTGATACACATTGTCACCCCTATTTAAATAAGAAAAAAGATTGAGAACAAACTATTAGTAATTTTTTTAGTAATGGTTGAAAATATATAAATATAATTGGTACAAACCTTAAGACAAGTAAAAAAGCATTAGATTTAAGTCAAAAATATGACTGAGTATATGCTAGTTTATGAATACATCCTTGTGATATAGTTGATTTAGATCTAGAAACAACTATGAAAGAATTAGAAAGTTTATATTTAGATAATAAAGATAAAATAGTAGCAATCTGAGAATGCTGACTTGATTATTATCGGTTGGAAAGAGATGAAAAAATAAATAAAATGGATACTGAACATAGACAAAAAGCAATAAATCTCAAAAAAGACTTTCAAAAAATATTTTTCAAAGCTCATATATTATTAGCCAAAGAGTATAATCTACCAGTAATAATTCACAACAGAGAATCAAAAGATGATGTACTTGAAATACTAAAAGAAACCTGATACAAAAACTTTATTTTCCATTGCTATTCTGAAGACTTAGAATACGCAAAAAAACTTATAGAATTTTCTCCAGAATGCAAAATAAGTTTTTCATGAATAGTTACATTTTCAAATGCAAAAGATGTACAAGATACAGCTAAAAATATAGATATAAAACACATATTAGCCGAGACAGATGCCCCATATCTTACACCAACTCCATATAGATGAAAAGAAGAAAACGAACCATATTTTACAAGATATGTAGTTGATCAAATAAGTGAGTTAAGATGAGAAGATTGTTCAAATCAAATACTTAATAACTCAATAGAAATCTTTAAAGTTGACAAAATATAAAAAACACCTAAACTATAATTAATTTAAATTAATTATAGTTTTTTAATGCAAATAAATAGTTTTCCTGATCAATTAGTACCTCATATAGAAAGTAAGCTTCCATTTTGATATACTGAAGCTAGTAAAAAACAAGTAGAAGAAATATTAAAAAATTGAGCAAATGATCAAGCTCCTCACAGAACACTTGTTGAATGAATTACAATAGACTGAGCAGAAAGTAAAGATTTAGATGATGGTATATGGGCTGAAAGAAGAAATGATTGAGGCTATACTATTTTTGTATCCATAGCGGATCCAACTGAATATATAGATATTCTTTCAAATATAGATCTAGATGCTATGAATAAATGAACAAGTATATATCTAAGTGAAGACTCAATTATTCATATGCTACCAAATGAATTAGCTACAAACTTAGCATCTCTAAATCATAATACAACAAGATTGAGTCAAACAGTTCAAATTGATTATGATAATGAAATGAATGTAGTATCTACTGAAATATATGAATCAAAGTTTTATAACAAAAATAGATTTGATTATTCTGATTTTAAAGAACATTATTTTAATGAATGACATGAATACCATAGTGAATTAAGACTTCTAGATGAAATATGACAAAAGTTAAGAAAAAAAAGACTTGCTAAATGAATAATTGTTGATTTTGATGATGCAGAAAGATATATGTGAAAGACCTTTTCTTGATGAAAAAATATTGCTTCAAGACTTATTGAAGAATTAATGGTATCAACAAATATCCAAGTATCTATTTTTCAACAACAAAATTATAAAGAACACTGAATATACAGAAATCATATGCCAGAGCTAGAGTGAGTTATTAATGCACCTAAAGAATTAGAAAGAGCATTTTATTTAAAAAATATGATGTATCATTTTTGATTAAAAGAAAAATCATACACTCATTTTACTTCACCAATTAGAAGATATTTTGATTTTATACTACATAGACAATTAAAAGCATTTTTAAGAAAAGATGAGTTCCCTTATGATCAAGAAAGTCTTAGAAAAATAATTAATAGATATCTTAATGGACAACTAAATAAAGTATATTTCCTTGAAAAAGCTTATCACTTTGAAAATAAAGTAAAAAGAAAATATAAAAAAGTACATAAAAAAACAAATTGAGATGTTAGATTAAAAGACATGAAAATCAACTTACAGCATTGAGTAAAACAAGGACTAAAACTGCCAAAGATAATGATAGATGATATTATAAAAAAAATAAATTGAGACGCTATAAAATGAGATTGGATGCGGTTAATTGGTACTTATATTCTTAGTGAAGAAAAAGAAATAATAGAAGCCTTAAAAAATAGATTATTAAATTGAGACTCAAAATGAAGATATAGAAATATACTTAACTCTATTGCTTCAACAAAACTAACAAGAAGAAGGAATGATGTAATATTCACAATAAAAGAAAAAAAGAATAAAATACATATTTTTATCAATAATACTTTAGTTGTTAGATGAGCTAATACACCAAAAGAAGCTATAATCAAGTTGTTTGATTATTCATTAAAAAAAATAGAATCCTAAGGATTCTATTTTTTTGTTACTTCAAAGATATAAGTAAATTCTTATATAACTCTATTGCTGTTTTCTGTATTTTCTTTACCTGTAATTTTGATTTCTTTTCTATTTTAGCTTTAATTATTTCTTTTAATGCTAAGAAAAATTCATTTCTAGTTGCTATAACTTCTTCCGCTTTAGTTCAATCTTTATTTAAAGCTTTATCTATTCTTTTATCGAGCCTAGATTCTATATCATTTATTTTCTTAATTTTAAAATTGTAATCAAGTCTGTAAACTTCTTTGTCTCAATAAGTAACTTTTTTAAGCTCTCAATAAGATTTTACTGTTTTTTCTCTTTGTTTCATTATTACTCATATCTCTTTTACTATTTGTTTTCATTGTTCTCTTAATTCAAGTATTTTTTCTCTATCTTTTTCTAAGTTTGCATCTTCCATTTTTTGGAAAACTGATAATAAGTTATAATACTTTTCTCTATAGGATTGTTTTAAGGTATCATCAGTAACTCATTCTACAGAAACAAATCTCTTATCTATATCTTCAAATCTCTTACTAATTTTTGGTATAATTCATTTAAAAGCTTTTGTTTTAAATGCTACAGCTTTAGATATTTCAGAAACTTTTATCTTCTTGAATACTTTTGCATCTGTAGATCTTATTTCTCATCTTGTTTTTAACTTAATTATTAATTCTTCTTTTGAAATTTCTTTAAAACTTTCACTTGTATCTGTTTCAGTTTCTGAAGAATCTTCAGAAGTAGTTTCTACTTCCTCTGAACTAACTTCATCTGCTGAAGAATCAGAAGATGAACTTGATGATCAACCTCAACCACCTCATCATGAACTAGATGATGAACTTGAAGATGAGCTAGAACTAGATGATGAACTTGAACTTGATGATGAACTTGATGATTCTTCAGCATCTGATACATCAGATCATACTCATGGAGCAAAATCAGTAAAGTGGTCTGTAGTAGCTTTAAAATTAATATCTATAACACTTCAATTTAAAGCAGTACTAAATAAATCAGAACCAGTTCAGTAATTATCTATGTCTACACTTCAACTAAAACTAACTACTGTAGGTAAAGCTATCCAACTAGAAGCTGTTGTATCATAATAACGAACTTGCATATTTCTAACCTCATCTACTGTTATTCATGTCTTAGTAGCTATTATCTCAGTAGAAGTATAATCAAATTCTAATGTAGCATCAGAGTTTAGATTATTAATTGCATTACCATTAGAATCAAATGCTGTTACTTGTTTAGCTTTTCATCAAATAGCATCAAATCATGGTACATTTGGTACATTTTTTGTTTCTTTTGTATTAACAGTTCAAGCATTAGCTCAGTTTCATAAAGCAGAACTTGGTAGAGTTAATTTAATTCCTGATTCAGAATCTGAAATAGTTCAACCTTGAGAAGGAGTAACTGTTGTAGTTTTTGGCTGTACAATAACTCAATCATATGTTACAGTAACATTTTGTGTAGAGTTAGATGTAATTAAACCAAGGTTTGAACTGTATTCTTCATGTCAATCAGTAAATACTTCTAATCTCCATTTATAATTCTTTGGAACAGTAAAACTAAATGAACTATCAGAATCTAGATCAGCACCAAACCATAAACTATTTTCACTTAAATCTGTATTTAATCATTGTAAATTTACAAAAGCATTATTTGATAAATCTATTGTACCAGATGAAGATGAAACAGTTCAAGATATTACCACAGTATCAGTAAGTGAATCTAAACTAGTAATAGAAATATTTCATAAACTTGCTCAAGTACTTGTTACTGTAATAGCTTCAGGATTAGTATTACTATAACCAGGTTTTTTAACTATATAAGTATAGTTTCAAGGTTTTACTTGTAATTCAAATGATCCAGTTGAAGTTGTTTTAACTCACTCCGTCATTGCTGTATCATCATTGCTTATTTCAATAAATGCAGAATCAACAGCTGTTCAAGTTCAAGTAATAACTATTCAAGTAACTGGAACTAACTTTTTATCAGAAGCTACAGTTATTTCTAAAGTTTCATTTCAATTAACTACAAAATTACTATCTTCATGAACTTCTCAAACACCAGGAACAAATACTCTTAATTCATATGTTCATTCTGGAACTTTATCAAATGTATATCAAGTTGCAGATTTAATATGTTTATTAAATCAGATTTGATTTGTTTTATCAAATACATCTAAGAACCATTCAAAATCATCAATATCACTTGGTAATCAAGAACCTGTAAATGAAATATCAACAGTTCTAGTAGTAGCTAAATTAAAGTTTTTTCATCATAGATCAACAGAATTTACAACCACATCTTGAATAAATCATATTTCTCAATATTCAGGATGAAATGCTCTAAAATCATATGTTCAATTATTTAACTTAATACTATATTCTCAGCTTTCATCTGTAAATACTTGGGCAAAATTACTATAATTTCAATCTTGTGGTTCTGCCATTATATTTACTCATGAAATTGGGTTAGTAGAACTATCTAAAACAGATCAAGTTACTGTACTTAAATTACTAGTATCTATAGAAAAGTTTTGATTAGTTAATGAATCAGAACCTACAGTTAAAGATTTTTCTTCAAGTGGTCAATATCCATCAACATAACCTCATACATTCCATACTCATGTTCATACATATAAAGTATATTCTCAAGCAGAATTTGTCATTGTATTTAAATAATTTCAATTTGCTTGATTATATGCAAAAATATGTACTCATGAAACAGGATCTGATCCCTCTAATACTTCTCATGATATTTGCTTATTTGGAAGGATAACTGTCAAAGTTCAACTATATGCTGAGTCTGATCAAATCTCAATAGTTTTTTCAGGAATTGGTGGTAACCCATCTACAAATGCTCAGTAAGTATAAACTCATTTATTTACTTTAAAACTCTTTTTTCAACTAGAATCAGTATCTCAATAAAGCCCCATTGCATCTCAAGAAGGAGAATATACAAATATATGTGCATTTGAAATACTCTTTCAAGAATCATCTTTAACATATACATCAAAATCTATACTTGGAACTTGTATAGAAAAATCTACTCAAGTTATATCACTTGTTTGAACATCTACATTTACAGGTTTTGGTGGTTGCCAATCTGGAGCTTCTGTCATTGCTCATTTTGACATTTCAAAATCCTTTTTCATAGTTGGATGAATTCATAAAGTTACAAATCAAATATTTTTTGGAACTTTTAAAGAATAATTATAACTATCAGAACTAAGTATTCATAGGTCTTTTTCAAAATATCATTTTGGTCAAGCAATCCAAACACTTACTTCTTTATTATTTAATCAACGAATTGTTCATGATAAAGTTAACATCTCAGTTGAATCACTAGCTGATTTTAATTTAATATTAATAGTTTTGTTATCTTGTAAGAATAAGTCATAAAATTTTCATTCTGACATATATCATGAATCCTCTATAGATCAAGAATTATATTTATTAACAAATGGATCTATTGAAATTCAATAATATTCATTTACTTCTCAAGTATAAGTTATAGATCAAGAAGCATTAGTTAACAATTCCTCATATCATTCTGGTCAATGTAAGTGAATAATCACATCTTCTACTTCTAAATTAGCATCTGACTTATCTTTTAACTGAATAGTAATTGTCTTTGCACTAGCTCAGCTTACTGCTTGTTTTATATATATTGGATTTGATTTAAATTTATCCAGTACAAGCTCATCAGAGTTTTTAGTTGTAATTTCTACTATATATCAACCATCTTTTGCTTGAGAAGGATTAACTATTCCTCTTATATCAGAAATAATAAAATCATTCTCACTTAAAGTATTAGCATAAGCTTCTTTAATAGTATAAACTAAAGCATTTTTTGTAGAATGTAGTGCTATGCTAAATTTTTCTTGTCAATTTGAAACTCTATTTCATACATAATTAACTGGACTATTAGTATCAAATTTTGCATTAGATAAATCAAATTGGTTTGGAAATAATACTTCTACAGTTGATCAACTTCATAATTGTTTACTAGTTGGAAAATCAACAAAGTACAATGTAGATTTTGAAGCTGAATTATTTTGTGGACTAATATTTGCTGACATAGCAAAAGCCATAGTATCATCCTTGAAATCCATACTTATTTCATCTGAAAATATTGGCATATGGAATTGATTTTGTCAAATTCAAGTACCTAAAGTATTTGAAGAATCAAGATCATCTTCTATATCATTTAAAGTAATTTCTACAATAGTTTCTAAAGGTGAAGTTGAAGTAGGTATACTTAATCATTCTATATATACTCTATGATCTAAATCATCATACTTAATATTTACATTAGCTAAAGATACTATTTGTCAATTAGTAGTAATATAGTTTTCAGGAGCTGTACCACTAGTAAAATTAAATCAAGTTGCATACTTAATAGTATAATGAGAATTTGAAGTTGGAGTATCTATTTCCTTATTAAATTTTATTTCAACTTTATCTGAAGTAACAAAAAAGTCTTCAACAAATAAATTACTATATTTAGCATCTATAGATCATATACTATAAGTTTTTTCAACTATTCAAGTACTATAACTAAATCAATTTGATAAACTTCAACTATTAATACTATTTCAATAAATATCTTTTAAATCTGATTTAAGCATTAGTTTATAATCAGTATTTTCAGATAATTTTGATGATGGTTTAACTACTATATAATTTCATTCTGGTTTAAATTTTGACTCAATAGTAACTTTTGTTCAGTTAGAATTAAATAATTTAATATTATTTGTGTTAACTGTTGAACCATCAACTGGATTTGAAAGTCCTAACTCTATTCTAGATAAATCTCCCTCATTATAATCCCATACAATATCAAATGATTTTGAAGAAGCTGTACTATTTCAAGTTTTAAACTCAACTATATAGTTTGGAATATCTTGAATTTGTCATTTTATAGATTTTACAGAATCTGTAATAGTCAATCTATATTTAGAATCTTGTGACAGATTACTACTAGGAGAAATATATAGTATTTTTGGACTATAATCATTGTCATAAGAATATGTTGTTGTAACTGTAGTAGTAGTTCAGTTACTTTCTATTTTTTCTAAAACTATATTACTTCAAGCAATAGTACTTGTATCAATTACATCACTAAATACAACTTGTAATTTTGCATCATAAGGTACATCATAAGCTCAAGGGAAAGGTTTTGTATCTTTTATATAAAAGTCTTGTAAATATATTCATTCAATTCCTGATCAACCTCATATATAGCTTTCATAATCAGCCATTGTTGTAAAATAAATATTATGCCCTTCTCATTCTGAAGGAGAAATATTTCATACAAGTCATAATCATTTAACTGATTTAATATTATGTGATAAATTTAGATAATAATTAGTAGAGTAATTCAATTTTGAATTAGACGTAAAAGTTAATTTTGAATATTGTCAATCTACATAGCTATATGATATAGTACCTGGTATGTCATTATTACTTATATCTTTTAATTTAACATTTGAAGTAGTTAAGGTATCACTTTGTAACTCTTGATCAAAATATACTTCCATAACTAGACCACTTGCTGTCATATCCTTAATTGGCATATCATATCCTCAATCAAAAGGAAAAGAATCAACAACAATAGGAGGAACTACTTTATTATCAAAATCTCATGACTCTTTATCAAAAAAATCAAATCAGATTTTCATAAATTCATCTACTGATTTTCATCAAACAATTGTTATTCAACTAAAACTTAAATCATACCAAACTCAGGCTTCTACTCATGTAAAAGATAAAGCAGCTAGTGTTCATGATTTAGTAGTACTAAAACCAGTAATAGAAGGAGTAAGATTTGAAGTTCAATATACTTTTTCTACTTTGAAACCTGTAGAAGTAAGTGATGAAAGATCTGTATTAAATTTTATATTTAATGTTCAAGTATGAGCAATATCATCAAATCAATCAGTATATATATCAAAAAAGTTCAAGAAATTATCATAGTTTTTATCTACAAAAACTCAATTATACAATGTGTAAGTAGTACCATTTGTAACTGTAACATCTCTTCATCAAGTTTCTGCATTACTATCAACTGTTACATTAAAGCTTAAATGATTATCATCATTCTTTGTTAATGGTCATACAGTAATTCAAGATCACATACTTACTGTAATACTTCAAGTATTACTATCAAATAAGTTATTTTTAGCATATATATCAACTGGTAAATCAACTCATCATTGAAATAAATTATGAGGAACTATGTAATCTATATGTGGAGCATTTGAATTAAACCCAGTAAAAGAACCTGTAAGTGTTCAAGCATCATTACCATTGAAATCTTTAATTCAAGTTATAGTATAATTATAAGTTGTACCACTTGTTTGAGGAGCAGTATTTATAAACAACTTTCTATGTGATTCCCAATCATCCCAAAATCAATATACTTCAAGTCAGTTTATTGTAATATCAATATTTCAAGCAGAACTAGATTTACTAAATCATAGATCAATTGCTTCATCAAATTTTAATACCAATTCTTTATCAGATTTTACAAAAACATCATCTATAGAAGGAGCTGTAGAATCAGAAGTATTTTTAATAGTTATTTCTGTACCAAAAAACTCTTCATAAGTATTAGTCATCAAAACTAAATCTGAAAAATATTTTCATGCTGACTCAGGATTTGTAACTCAACTAAGAGTAAACTCTAAAACTGCTCATGAACTAAAGTCAAAACTACTATTAAGTTTACATTCTATTGCTTTAAAATCATATTCTGAAAAAACATTTAAACTTGTACAGCTATTTCAATTCAATGCTCAAGATAAAGCAGATAATCAAACAGTACTTTCATCAAAGCTAAAGCTATCTTGAAAACCAATTCAAAATCAACTTATATTTGTAATAGCAAAAGCTCTATCATTAGTCAATTTTACACTAATATTTCAAGTACCTGATACTTCTCAAGAGTTAGTAAATGTAAGCTCTAAAGGTGAACTCATTTCTCAACCTCAAGTACTTCATTCTCATCATCAACTACTTCAAGATCAAGAATTTGGAGTAAATTTTACTACATAATCAATTGAACTATCCTCAACATGTCAGCTCATGTAATTTAATCAATCAGCAAACAACAATGCTGAAACAGCTAAACTAGTTCAAGTATATGAAGAAAAAGCTCCTCATAATTCTACATTAATACTTCCTGTTGACTGTCATGGATTCAACATTGATCAAGAAAAAATATCATTTGATCAATCTGAAATTTCAACAAATATACTTGCTCATGTTCAAATTGTAGCTCATGATAATACATAATCAAGATGATATGAAGTATCATCAAAATTTATATTTGTTCATCAAGTTGCTGATAAAATAATTCAACTTCAAGTAGTCAGTTGAATCGGTACTATTAGATAAGAGCCATCAGTATCAACTAGAAATTCATAGAAAATTGAAGAATCTATTACCGATCATGAGTATGAATCAATTCATAATCTATAGAATCAATTATTCATACCTGAAAAAGATAGCATTCATCATTCATAAGCACTTAATCATCATGAATAAGCAAACATTGCATCTAAATCAAACATTCAAGTTTGTAATAGTGATCAAGTTTGAACTCATCAAGTAAAAATTAATCATCAAGTATATGATGCTATATTTTCTGGTCAATTTGATAATATTGCTCAAGTAAAAAATTCTACTTTTAATTCAATATTATCAGTTGAGCCAGTAGCAAAACCTAAATCAATATCTAGACTTCAAGTATTAACATAATTGTATGATCAAGTATTAGCTAAATTATCATAACTTCATGTCATAGAATCTAGAAAAGAGTCTGAAACAAGATTATTATCCTGAATCTGAGTATTAACTCACTCATTATAACTAGCATTTACATCATAGAAAAGTATATTCCCTAACATATTAAAGAAAATACTATACAGTCAGATGTATGCTAATATTTTTTTGAATTTATCTTTCATAATAATAAAAGATTAAAGATTAAAATATATCTCTAAAAAACTTTTGTTTTTGTTTTTGTTTTATCCTTATAATATTTTGTTATTATAAAATTGATATTGCATATCAATTTTATAATAACAAAAAATACAATTTTATCAAGATAAAATTGTATTTTTTGCTATTATTATTTATTATTTATTTATTTTTTGATTTTCTTAAACTCCTGAGTACTATGAAATACATCTCTAAATCAATCAACATCACCATAATCAGCAAAGTATTTTTCCCAATTATGATCTCAGTGTTTCTTAGTTGCTGACTTAATTGGACACCAATATTTTTCTGTTCTTCAAGCAACTTCAACTCAATATTGAAACAATCAGTTTACATATGAACAATAAATACAGTTAATTTTTTGTAACCAATTAAGATATCATAATTGTCTTCTATCAAAAACTATATAATCAGATCTTTTTGCAAGTGGTATTTTATACAACCTAATAGCTGTTTGTTGATACATAAATAAAAAAATATCTAAAATTACAGCAGGTATAATCATAGCATAAATAAAAGGTATTGATAGTATTTCAAAAACAGTAGCTGAGAAAAAAGTATCCCATGCTGATTTTCTTCTCTTTTTTTGCTTAGCTGCTTCATCCTTGTTCCATATTATTTTTCTTCACTCTATTCTAAAACCATATTTTTCCTTCATTTTTTCATACTCTAATTTTAGCTCAGCTTTTTTATCTTTTATTTCTTCAAAGATTTTATTTATTTTAGTATTCATATTTTTAATATTTGTTATTATATATTATTGCTATTATAGTATTTAACATTATTTTTTCAAGTAAATTTGATTTTTCTATTAAAAACACTATAATACAAATGCTTATAAATGCTAATATGAGGATATAAAATGCATAGAAAAGTATTGGATGAATATGGAAAAACCAGCTTGAGTATGAATAAAACTTATAGATTTGGAAGTGGACATAACAAATTTAAAGTCCTTCTAATTGTAAGTTTGGGAGTGATTAACATTGCTGGTCAACCAATAAATGATATTGTAATGAACAAAACTGATGGAGCTTATAGTTATATAAATCCTATCTCAGGTCAAGAAATTCCAGAGTATAGTGAAATGAAGCCAAAGGATTTTGTTCTAAAGATGATGGAGGAAGGAAAAATAAGCTTATAAGGAAAGGAGGCTTTATTAAATAAAGAGACTAAGTAAAAACTTAGTCTCTTTTCTTTTAAAATGGTATATCTTCAACTGAAATATCATCTGATGCAGCATTATTACTTTGTTCTTGTTGTTGCCCTCATGTATTTTCAGGATTATATTCATTTAGAGTAAAGTAGTGTGTATCTCCATATTGTCCTACTTCCCTTCTTTTACTCATTGTCATATTTACATATCCTTTTTCATTAGCATATTGTTGTAATTTTTCAAGATTAAAACTCATATTAAAAAATTCTCCAAATTGTCAGTTTATAGCTTTACAGCTTGTTCCTTCTATATATGTTTTAGCCATTATATTTTTAATTAATTTTAAAGTAGGATTATATTATTAATTTAACAAAGTATTTCAATAAAATTTTATTTTTTATGTGAAAAAGTTTTTATTAAATCAAAAATCCTTCATTTTCAAACACTTTTTTATCTCCTATAAATATCTCTTTTATATCTGGAAATATATCTATATGATACCTCTGAGAAATTTTTCTATCAAATTTTTTCCTATATATTCCATGTTTTTTTCAAATTGATAAGTGAAATCATGCTATTCTTTCATAAGCATTTACATCTGATAGAGTTTTTTGTCTTGTTATTCAATTATTTAATCAAAAACCAAGTTCTCTTACAAAAACTTCATTATCTTCTGATTTTTTAATCATTTCAAGTATTTCTAAAAATTCTTTTGGTGTATTTTTTGAACAATATACTATTTTTGATTTTTTAATTCCTATTACAAATGGTTCTACAAATTGCATTTGTAAGTCTGAATCAGGATATACATAAATACTCAGTTCCCCATCAACTAAATCAAAGTTTTTTGCCTCAGTAAAATTTTCTCATATAGGAAATGTTCATCCTCTATTTTTTCCTTCATAATTACCTGTATTTTGTTTCATATCCTCAAATCTACCATTTATATGAAGTTTTGATCAATCATTACATACAAAATCCATAGTTACAGCATTATCTGAAAGGTTTTTTAATTTATTTGATAACTCTTCATAGTAAGGAGTTTTATATTCAATAGCACTTGCATAATTTTCTACTTCTTCATCTTTTATATAAGCTAGGTGATTATGTTCCAAACATCAAACTCATCTTTTATGAAGACTTACTCTTATTCTAAAATCCTCTAATCTAAAATTAGTTGATTGAACAAGTATTACTGTAGAGTTTTTTTCAAGTGATAACAACAAGTTTTTTAGCTCAGTTTTATCTATAGTATCAAAGTTTATTAATTTAGCATTTGCTAGTGATCTAAGGTTTTTTATATATCATTTAGATATTTCTGTTGAAAGAGTTGAATCCAAGTCATATACGAGAACAACTGGAAAATCCTTGTATTCACCATAAATTTTTAAATTATTTTCTAATATATTTTTTGTAGAATTATAAAATTTTGCTTCTAGTGTGTTCATAAAGTTTATATAATTTAATAATTAAGCTGCTTTTTTAATAAAATTAGTACTATCTTGTTTTGGAGCTGTTTTCTTTTTTCATTTTGTTTCAAAAAACATTATACCATACATAAATTTTTCATTTACTAAATAGTTATAGTACTGAGTACTTAACTCTAGTACTCTAGAAATATAACTATCTATATCAAAATATATTTCTATTCAATTTTCAATATCATTTTCTATTTCAATTTTTTGTTTAGAAAAAACAATCATATTATTTTTTTCTTTTAAAAAATCTCTGAATATAACTACTAGTTGTTTTTGATTATTTATTTTATTTACTAATTCTATAATAGACTTTCTTACCTCTATATCAGACTCTGTTTTCATTGCCATATTAGATACTACTATTTTTTTCTTTAAATCTAATCTATCCTTTAGCTTATCAGAAAATATATTCAAATCATAATTAAAACCTTCTAAAAAGCTATTAAATATTTCTTCATCTTCATATATAAATTCCCTAACTCATTCTCTGATTTGTTCTTTTGTAAATTCAATTGGAGTTCATATATCTCTATAATAAAAGTCTTGATTATAACAATCATTACTACTATTTTCCATATACAATGGTATTTAATTAATAAAATCTATACATATATAATAAGCATTTTTACTGAAAAGTAAATATTATTTGACTTTTTTTAGTTTTAGAGTATTTTTGTGTTATCAAAAACAAAAACAGAAAAAGGATTATAGCTATGATTGAAATTCCTTGTTTAGAATGTAATAGTTGTAATAATTGTTCAGTATATATGCATCTAAAAGATCAAGGTGTATTTGATAATAATGGAAATATGCATTTCCAAAAAGTTCATGAGTTAAAACTATCACCTAGTTATGTCTTTATTGAAATGACTAAGTGTGAAGAACCTTACCACAATAGTCATATTATTCCAACATCGAAAGCTATTTGGAATAATATACCTACAACAAAATCTCCCTAAAAGGGAGATTTTTTATTGACTTTAATATTTTTTATGTATTATTATTCAAATTTTAATTTTTATTAATTATTAATATGGATATAAGATTACCAACAGCTTTAGAAGCTGAGATATACAGTAAATATAATCATACACCTTTTCATAATTGGACTCACTGAAAAGTAGTTTGAAAAACAATGAGAATACTTGAAGATGATTATACATGTATAAGTCCATGAGAAATGGCTTGATATTTCCATGATGCAGGACATATTTGAATTGCAAATTCTCCAGCTGATGAAGAAAGGTCAGCCAGAATGGCAGAAGAAATCTTATCAAATTACTGATGATTTTCTAAATGATATATTGATGAAGTAAAGTTTTTAATAATGTGAACTATATTTCCTGAAAGATGAAAAATAGAAGATCACTGACAAAAACTTTTAGCTGATGCTGATATTTCACATTTATGAAAGGATTATTCTACTTTTATACATACAGCTATTGCATATTTATTAGAACAAACACCTTACAGAGAAGATTTAACTGATGAAGTAATACTAGATTTTTTTAAAAATGAACAAATATGATTTTTTAACTATCTTACAGATATAAGTTGAAATGAAAATAATCCATTTTTAACAAAAGAAGCTAGTAAGTTTTTTCCTTATTTTTCCAGGAATAAAGATATTCTAGCAAGACATGTAGAAGAAAATCCAGAAATACTTATTCAATTAACTAGAAATAGTGAAAGAAATTGGTATGATAAAAAGTTTAGAAATATATTTTGATAAAAATGTAGCTAACTATTTAAAATAGTTAGCTACATTTTTTAAATAAACTTTCATTTGAAACCTTTATATCATCAATATTTATAGGTCAAGGTGTTTTTCATAAAAATTGATTATCAAAAAATAATACAATAAAACTATCATTACTTTCCTCTAAATTATTTTTATAATATGTATAACCAAATTCTAAATCTTGAACAAGTAAATCTTTATTATCATAAAATAAAATATTATCAGAAGTATCTTCTGTTCAAATTATTAATCTAGATTCATCAAGTACTATAAGATCGCAAGAGTATTGAGTCATAAAACATCCTATATAAATACCATTTTTTGTATTTTTATTTACAAGAACTTTAAGTTTATCAATGAATTTCTTTTCAGATTTTTCTATATCAATTGTTTGAGAGAAATAAATATGTCACAATAAACGAAATTTCAAACTTACAACTAATTCATCAATAAAACTATACATATTAAAAATAAGATTTAATGGAATTTTATTTTCAAGTAAGAATTCTTTATTATTATATATTTGTACATATTTTATAGGATTTATAGCTATACTATTAAACATTTGATTTATATCAATATTGACTCAATCTAATCTGAATCACTCACTATATTTTTCTAAATAAATCCACAAAAAATTATCCATATTATAATCATCATACTTGTTTAATTCTGGATAATCTTTTTTTAACAAATATGCTAATTCAATATATCATGCTGACAAAAGATCATAATAAAATATTTTTGGATCTTCATAAAGTAATAAATAATTATAAACATCTGTTATTTTGGTACTTTTATTAAAATCCTTTAATCAAGAAATTAATCAGGCTAAAAATATAACTGGTGACTCATCACTAATATCAAAACCATAATTTCTGATTAACTCTACAACCTCTCTAAATTCTCATTTAATTATCTTTTTTCTCAAATCAGGATAATTAACAATTATATCATCTACTTTTTGTTTTTGACTAGAAATGAAAGATAAGCTTCAGTTTACCTTTTTTATTTTATTATTACTATTTTGTAAAACTATTTTATCCATAATTATTATGCTGCTTTTTTAAATTTACTATCATTAGATGCTACTTTATCTATAAAATCATCTATATCAAGTGGATTTTCAGTTTTTCAGTCTTTTTTATGAAAAAATAATACTCAATACGGTATATTAGCATACTTTAAGTTACTTGAAAAAAAATTATCCGCTTCATCAATTCTCTGTGAATACAAAGATTTATCATAAAAAAACTCAACCCTTTCATCATTTCTATCTTTAGATACCAATAGCTCCTTTTCTTGTAGTATTAATACTTTTACTCATATAAAAGGATCCATAAATACTGTAATTATAAAGCTATTAGTATAATCTTTTTGTAATAACTCTATTTTTTTATTTCTTACTTCTATACTATTTTTAAGCATATCTTTTTCTATTTCAGAAACAATTTTTCATTTTACAACTAATCATAAGTTTTTTGAAAATTGCTCTATGTATGTATTTAATTTTTTATGAAAAAGTGATAATATTTGCTTCAAAAAAGAAATATTTTTTAAAATCTCTGGTGAAAACATTCATAAAATATAAGCTTTATCTTCATCTGTTAATTTTAAAATATCTTTCATTAAATCAATATATTTTCAGTCATCAGGGTATATTTCATCTAATATTTTTTCATAATTATATTGAAACATAAAAGATCTTTTATTATTTTTTCTTTTAGAGAATTGTTTTAAAGATTCTTCTGTTTCAGTTTTGCTTAATTTTGATAAATCTGGATTTATTAATTTAATTTCATAAGCAAGCTCTATATATCACTTTAATGCTACATGTTTATAAAACTCTTCAGGATTTTTATACAAAAATAAAAATTCTTTTACATCTTTAATTGTTAATCAGTTTCAAATTCTATGATAAGAATTATCAAAACCTTTTATAAAATCCTCAGCAGAATATTGTTTTATATCAATTCAAAAATCCAAAGAAAATCTATAACATTCTTTAACTCATCATTTTTGAATCATATATTTTAATATTTCTGTTTTAAAATTTTTATCTAAATCATAAACAGCTGTATGAAATTCTCTGTAACTTACTCATCTTCATACATTATCAAACAACTCAAAATACTCTGTAATCCTTACCATATCAAGTATTGATTCAGTTTTATCTGAATATTCAAAAACTTCCTTTATATAAGGAAGTTTTTGAAGTGTTTTAGTTATAATTGTTTTTATTGATTCCATACTTATTATTATTTATGCCCTTTATAAAATTGTTCAGAGTATATATATTTAATAAATTCTCACATAATTGTATTTGAAAAATGTTGTCATAATTCTCTAGCATTAAATTCTCACATATTTTTTGGATCAAACATACCAGAATCAAGCTGTACATCTGATAAACTATCCTCAGGACTAAAAATTTTTAAAACTTTTGATTTTATTGAATCTACTTCTGTTTGTGATAAATTTATACCTATTTCTTCTAGTGATTTACTACATTGTTCTACAGCTTGTCATAGAGATATTACATCAAAATTTTGTCCTTTTATTTCAGCTTGTTGTGTAAGCATATTAATAATTTTATTAAATAAAACAACTAAAGCAATTGTTAAAATTACTATAATTACTTGACTTATTTTAATTATTATTTATAATATGTCAAATTTTATTTTTAATATATTATTAAATGAATTCAAAAATTAATTGAAGTAACAGCCATATAAAACTAGATAAAGAAGAAAAAAAAGTATTAAATACTCTTGTAGATACTTGACTTAAAAATGTATGTGATTTATTCTTAGCAAAAAAGAATAAAAACCTAAGATGAAAATTTGGTGATTTTAGGAGTATTAAGGCTTTATATCTAAGTATATACCCATTTAATGATGATGTAAAAACTATATGATATGAAGAATTAAATAAAATTGCTAAGTCTATTTGATGGGAAACAATAGAAGATATTTTATTAAATTCAACTAATATTGATCACTTAAGATCAATAGAACAATTACAAAACAAAATAGTTTATAGAAAACATAATAATGAATTAACTATACTTGATGTTGCTAGAGTTATTTTAGAAGAACCAAAACTAAGAGTATTATCAAGAGAAAAACTTAGTGAATTATATGCTATACTTTGAGAGTTTGAAATATCTGATAAGATAGATGAACTTCCAGAGAAAGATTTACTTGAAGATGATGAAGTTAATAATAGTGTAGAAAAACTAATTAATACTGATCCTGTATCTGTTTACTGTTCAAAAAATACTAATGAAACTGTTAGTCAATATAGAAATAGATTAAATCATACTGTTGACTTATCTCTATCATATATGATTGGAGAAGCTTTAAAATCTCTAGGTATAAAAAATGTAATTGATTTTTTAACTACTAGTAAAGATTCTATAGAAAATCTAGATTTACATTGATGATACGACTTATTAAGTGCTATGTCACTAATTGTATGACAAAGAATAGAAAAATGAGAAATAACTGACTATATATTAAAACATGTAATTCATAAGATTTGATGGTTATCATTAAAAGATGAAATAGCTAAAAATCTAGGTAAGAAAGACATTGTTTACAAACAAGATCTATTAGAACTTAATATAAACAAATTTTCTAAAACTAAATACTATAAAGATCTAAGATGAATAGATTTAGTAAATCTACTTTTATGACAAGGCTATAAAAATCTTGATAAAATTATAATGATAGATTTTGCAAAAAGAGTTTGATTAATTTCAAGATTTACTGATAAAAAATATATAGACAGATATTTATGATCTTGAAAGACTGCTCCTACAAAAAGTAAGGAGGACATAGTTAATCCTGTAATTGATGCAGCTGAGTTATTTAAGATTTAATATATTTCATTATACTTAGTAATTAAACTTCAGTAAAAATATTTAATTATTTAGGCTGTTCAAATAATAATTAATTGGTAATAAAAAAATAAAAAGAGTAATATAAAATTACTCTTTTTACTTTTTTATCTAACCCAAAATGCTCAGCTTCTATGATAACTATCTTCTGAACGTCATTCTGTCCGTGAATTAGCACAACTTGCCCATTTTCAAAAACCAGTTTGACAAATTCCATAATTCCACAGAGTAGAACATTGACTAGTACTAGAAAACGGTGACTGTCAAAAAGCACATCAAGCAGCATAATTTACTGTTTGATTAGACCAAGATCAAGAATATGTAGTTTTTAGAGTTTGTTTATATGAAGAAGACTCTGTAGGTCTAACATTAGTAAAATCTCATGAGTGTCAATTATTCCATTGATGATAAAATCTCTCAGCGAATACATCAAATGTAAATCTTGTATCATAAAGATCTGTTCAATCACTTTTTCATATATTATATATATCAGCATGAGATAATTTAGCAACTGTTGTTTGATGAGGATCTGCTAATACTCATCTAGGACCTGTAGTTCTATGATCTCAAGATCAAGCTAAGGCTCTAGCAACTAATGTCCATCCTCCTCAGTCTGTTCTCATATCACAATATACATCAAATGCTCATGTTCAGTCTGGATTTATACTGTATATTCCATCCATATATCATCCTGCTTCTTTATGTGCTAAACATGATACTTGTACTGGTAAGTCTGTGAAGTCTGTATTTCTAACATACATATTAAAATCAAAAGTTGTAGTTAAATTATATGTATTTGTATATCAACTTGTAGAATTTCAAAATGATACATTCATATTTTGAGTATAGGCTCAAGAGTGTCCATCACCATAATGCCATACTTGAACTATATTTTTTGATGGAATATTTCAATCAAATCAATCTTTACAAAATCAAAATCATATATGTCAATCATTTATTGTATTAGTTCAACATGTTCACCGTCAACTTCTTGTATCACTATCAAACCTTTTAGCTATTGTATATTCTCATCCTCATAATAAGTTTCAAGTTTCTATAGTTGAATTACTCATATCTGGATTAAAATCTAAAAGAGTATATTTTTCATTTACATTATCTCACAAATTATTAGTTCATTTAACTAATACATTTAAATCATTTCATGAAATACTTTTTATTCTATTCCATCCTAACCATCAGTATTGAACAGAAGTTAATCAATTAAAATTACTTACTGCATAAGATGAAGTTAAATTAGCTCAATCTTGCCAAAAGTTATCTCTTCATGTTCAGTTTAACTGTCATGAATCTTTTAGATGCATAGCCAATATCCACCCTCCTCAGTCAGTTGTCATATCACAATATACTTTGAACTCAGAATTTGAGTCTGGTTTTATCCAGTATACTCAGTCTCATGTAGCTCATGCATATTTATAATTCCCTATATCATACATATAATCATTACAGCTTTTAGCAAAGCTTCCATCTGCATAATTTCTCCCACTTGTATCATCTCATACTATGTTTACATTTTCACAGTTTGTTCATGTATATCATGTATCACATGTAAAGCTACAATTATTCCCTCAGTTTCAGCTACTTGTATATGTACTATTTATCGGTATTGTATTTGTACATGCTACTTTTTCATAACTTCAATCTGTTGAATAGTATCATATTCATACTGCTTCACATGTATGATTTGATCATACATACATATCTACTCAACATACTACTGCATTTCCATTCACACAATAGGTATCCACTCATCCCACATTATACACACCACTCATTGTTCTTCACAAGTTTTTATGTGCTAAACATGAAGATTGTTGTGATAGGTCTGTGAAGTTTGTTGATTTAAAATACCAATATTTAGGTAAAGATACATTATATCAACTATCTTGAGCATTTCCTCAATATATTCATGTAGTAAAAATTTTTGTTAATTTATCAACTCAATATCATCAAATCCAAGTAATATTTCATCATTTTCAAAACTCATTTCAATCTGAATACATTGTAATATTGTTATTATAACATCATTTTATTTTATCCCAATCCATATATCAGTCAGTATCATAAGCATGATATTCAGAAGTATATCATTGGTCAATAATATTATTTAATGATATTATTTGAGAATTTGTTAACTCTATAGTATCATCAGAAAACCATCTCATAGCTACTTGTGAATCTCAAGTACATCAAGTATCTGATATTTCTAATTGTCAACTAATTCAAACTACTCTTTCTCAATACATTCATAATGGATCTGAACTAAATCACAAATCATTTCACCATTGTCTTGTATATAAATTAAGTCTAGTCCATCCTCCTCAATCAGTCTCCATATCACAATACACATCAAATGCTCATGTTCAATCTGGATTTATGCTGTATGTTCCACTTATACTTCTTCATAGGTTTCTATGTGATGTACAAGATGCTTGTGCTGGTAGGTTTGTGAAGTCTGTGTTTCTGAGCATTATTTTATCTAAATATGGAATTTGATAATTAGAAGTTTTATAATCAGTCCATATAATAAATGGATTATTTGTTTTCTCAAAATCTAATTTTCATTCTATCCATTCTTGATATCATCATAAAGATGGTCATAAATGACTCCAATAGTAATTTATATCATCATGAGAAGCCATTCAATCAGCAAACTTTATAAATTTTCAAGCTCAATTATCTAAATGAAATTTTCATAAATCATTAGTTAAATTATCTCATAATTTAACTTTATAATACATTTCAGTATAATTAATTGGAATATTTAATGAAATAATATCATTCCGTGTATCATCACTAATATTTTCACCATAATTACAATACATTCATGTATCTGAATAACTACATTTTTCATCTAAAAATACTCAATTGGTTCTAGAAGATACCTTTTCAAAATCTAATGTAGGATTTTTATAAAGTATCCTTGTCCACCCTCCTCAGTCAGTTGTCATGTCACAGTATACTTGGAATGGCATTTCTCATGTTGTGCCGTCTGGATCTATCCAGTATGTTCCATCTGTGGCTGATTCGTTGTTTATCTTGATATCTGTACATGATGTTTTTGCTAGAGTACATGATGTTCAGTCATCGTAGTATCAGTTGTTACATGTGTAACTACAATCACTTGGTGTAATCCATCAATTATTCCATCAAACTGTTATATCTTCTAATACATATGTTGAATTATCTGGTTTAACTCATTTATTACATTGTACTACTCTTGTATTTGTCGTATCATCTTCCATATC
>CAYFPB010000010.1:0-25176 GCA_964344895.1 uncultured Candidatus Peribacteria bacterium
GGGTTACTTTTGTGTTTTTTTGTGTAAAATTTTCACGTTAGGAAGAAAAGAGCCGGCTTTTTTATTTTTTTGTATAAAGTATAAAATAATTTTGAAATAATAAAAAAATAATTATAATAATTGTAATCATTATTATAATTATTTTTTATGAGAAGTTATATAAAACTAATTATTTTTTTAGTATCTATTGTTTTATACAGTCAAAGTTATGCAGATAGAGCTATTAAAGTACCAATTACATGAACATGAGCTACTCAAAATAATTCTTGAATAATTTATTTTGAACATTCTACAGATTTTAATATATCTACATCAAAAAATACATTTTTAAAAGATGATAATGAATTTAGTTGAATGTTTTTTATAACAGAACCTACTTGAGAGTATTGTAGTTTTGATTTTTGAGACTCAAATTTTGATTGATATAAAGCAAAATTAGTTTTTGATAGTGAAAAAAATGTATATAAAATGACATGATATGCACGGTGCCAGAATAGTTGATGGTTAAAATTTAATCCAAAAGGAGTTATTAATACTAATGATAATTTGCTTTCAGATATATATTATGATGAAACTAGTATGAGCTTTGATTGATTTGCTTGGTCAGATAATATATGATGGATTAGTTTTTGAAATGCTAAGCTTGATATTACTCCACCTAAAATAGATACAAGCATATTTGCTGCAGATTGACGGACTAGTGTCTCAAGTATAGTAAGTGATAATGATAATATCTCAAAGGTAAAAATAGAAAATCGGTATAATGATCGTTTATCAACTAAATATCCTAACAGTAGTAGATTTTTTGTAAAGAATCATTATTTTTCAAAAGCTAAAGAATATGATATTAGAGTTTATGATAAATCTGGTAATATAACTTATTGAAAGTTAAATGTAGTTGCTAATATACCTGATATGTCTAAAACTAGTATATCAAACTCTTTAGATTATAGTAGAATTGCAGATATAAATAATTACCATTATTATAGAGTTTATTTAAAAGATAAATATAGGAATTATGTAAAAAATATTGATAACATAAAAAATGTTAAATTAGAAATATGATTAGAAAATAATGTAAAATTAAATCAATTTGATGATAATTCTGATAATGCAATTGTTTATGAAGACTGGTATTTTGATTGATTAGATAATATATCTAATACATGAAAATGATCATGATGGCTTTGATATTATTACTATTTAAGAATTAAATCTTATGCACCTACTAATGCTTGATATTCATATAGTGATAATAATTTAAAAATAAATAAATTACAAGCATATGTAGAAGATATTTCTGATACAAGTGATTTAACAATTGTTGATATTTGATCTACATCAGATCAATGATTAAGTTTATTAGATTATAGATCTGATAAAGATATAGCTTTTAAACCGGCTATTGAAATAAGTAGTGTAAAAAAGGATGGTAGTGAAGATGTAAGTAATTGGGAAATATCACCTTGAGTAGAATCAAATTTTACTATAACAACAGAAAAAAAATCTAATCAAATAGATATAAATTTTTCAAATTTTTATACAAAAAATTATTTAAACATAGAAAATTGAGCAATAAAAAATCAAAATATTGTTTACTGAGTTAATTCTTCAAGTGACTTAAATGTAGTTTGAGCAACTTATTCATGCTATTCTCAAAATAAGCAATCTGGATATTATTCAACAAGTAATATAAACTGTAATTCAGACAATAAATCATCTTTAATAAAAGTAAAACCAGACAATATATCAGGAGATTATAGTTTCAGCTGGATTCCTACAGTTTTATCTTCAGCAAATGAAGAATGAAATAAGATTACTTATTCATCATCAATAAAGTATATATTTAATACAAAAACTATTGCTTATAAATGACTAGAAGTATCTTCAGATAGTACTGATATAAAATCTGTAAAAGTACATTGATTAGCAAACAAAAATTCTCAAATAGATAATATTACAAATCAGAATGTTATTGAAAAGGTATGAAATATAAATAAAGCAAAAATAAAAGAAAGTATTTTAAAAAAACTATATAAAAGTATAAAATGAATGACTAATGCTCAGACAATTAATAATATTACTTACTATAATAGTGATATAGCTATTGAGTCATGGCCTGAAAATACTGATATAATCGTCGTAGAGTGATGAGATTTATCAATTAATTGAGATATATTAAAAGAAAATTGAAAAATAAAGCTTATAGTTGTTTTAAAATCTCAGGATAACAGTTGATGAAATATATATATTAATAAAGATGTAAAAAATATTGCAAGTGTATTAATCGCTGAAAAATCTGTTATTTCTTGATATAAAAATCCTAGTAATTGAATTGTTACTTATTATTCTGATACAAAAGAAGCTTATAAACAACTTTATATATTTTGAACAATTATTAGTTCAAATACTATAGGTTGATCATCAGATATTACAGATCTTAAATGTCCATATTGGGTTAAAGAAAATGGTTGTGATACTATTGAAAAAGCTAAAAGGTATGATTTTAATCACTTTAGATACTATGATTGACATTCTAATTCAAGCTCTACTTGAGTACCAGTATGAGATGAAAGCTATCCTTTTATTATAAAATATGATAGTGAAACTCAACTATATCTTACTAAACATTTTAAATAGTAACTAATTTTATATATGGACTATAAAAAATATTTGTTAATTATTTTATTACCTACACTTATTTTATTACCCTATTATTTTATAGAAAGTGATAAAAAGCTAAATAAGCCTACTGAAAATAAAACAATTAATTTCCCACAAGATATTCCTGTTGTTAATGTTCCAGAAGAAACTCCTAATAATGAAAAAGAAGAGGTTAAACAGGAAGAAAAAAACAATAAACAGATAAAACAAGAGGAAAAAGAAACATTAGATGAAATAATAAAAAATGCAAAAGAAAGACAACAAGAATATTATATGGAAAATACAAATACTAGTTATGAAGTTTCAGAAGATTTATTAAATAAAGAATTTGATAGTTATGAGTCTTTTCAAAAGTCATGATTATTGGAAAAATGTAATAAAATACAAAATGATACTTTAAAACTTGATTGTAGAAATAATTTATTAATAATACAAGCTTGAAGTCTAAAAGATTTAACAATTTGTAATAAAATAAATGATATACAAATAAAAGAATCATGTATAAATAATACTAATTATAAATTATCTTTATTTTTACAAGATGATTATTATTGTAACAATATTTCTAAACAAGATTTAAAAAATGAGTGTTTAATGGAGTTGAATATGTATTTATTTGAGAATGTAGAAAATATAGAGTGATGTAATAAGCTTAGTTTAGAAAAATTTAAAAATGAGTGTAAATTAATATTTAAAGAATAATTATATTATATAATGAGAGAATTAGAAAAAATTTTAGTTAATAATGTTATTAAACCAATAATTTTGGCTTTAATAATAGTAGTAACATTTATATCGGTTTCTTATGCAACCATTTCTTGGCCTGCAAATCCTCCTACTTGATTTACTTTTTGAGGTATTTATTGAACATACTTTAGTAATATGTTCAACTCATGTGAGGATTGAACATATCTAAATGGTTTTTCTTCTGATTGAACCATTGAGTGTAAAAGTTTATGATGTAAGGTTGAGAATTGATTATGAGAATTAGATAGTTTAAATAATTGTAATATAGTTAGTTGTAATGATTGATATAATTTGAGTAATTGAATTTGTCAAAAAAATATATGGGAAGTTAGGGAATGGTGAGAATGTAGTTCAATATGTTGATGATGAACTAGATCTAGAACGGTTGTATGTAATTGAGATTTATGTTTAGATTCCCAACCAATTACAAGTGAAAATTGTAATACACATGATTGTTGTCATGCAGCTAATACTTGATGAACTGAATATACTCATACATCTTGAACTTCTAGTAGATGAGAGGGATTTCGGAGAACACTTGAAACATGGACAGCAACTAACTGTTGAACTTATTATATAAGTTGAAATGTACAAGCTTCAACAAAACAAATGCGTATAGCAATAGCTATAAATTGAGTTAGAGGAGAAAATTTATATTATAAATGATGATGAGATTGGCACAATTTTAATGTAGATTATACTTATACTACTCCTGATGTAAATTCTTGAGATATTATTACTTTACAGTGATATTTATGGTGAAATTATTGAAGAGATACTTTTAGTAGTAGTTCAATTATAATTAAATAAATAATTAAATAAATTATGTTAAATAAAAAAAATATATTAATTAAAATGTTATTAAGTACTATAGTATTTTTAGTTACATTTTTTACTATGGTTTCAGCTATATTTTATCCAGATTGAGAATCTACATGATGAAATTTTTCATCATATTTTGATAATTTTTTATGAAAAACATGTGAAGGGAATGAAATATTAAAATGACTTACATCTGATTGAAATATAATTTGTTCAAAAGTACCTTGTAGAATAGGGAATTGAATATGAGAATTAGATGATAATTATGAATGTATAGTTGCAAGTTGTAATAGTTGATTTCATATTGAAAATAATATATGTGTTAGTGATACAATGTCTTGTGATGTAATTAATTGAACTTGAGAAAAAAATTGGTCTAATTGAAGTCGGTGAGATTGTAATTTACTAGCTTGTGATAGTTGATTTATTCAAAATTGAAGTTCATGTGAAGCTTCATTATCATGCAAATCTATTTATGATACTTGATGAAGTTATACAGATGGAGTATATACTCTTGTTTCTGATTCTTGAGAAAACTATCAAGCTTATTGTGATATGACAAATTGATGATGGACTCTTGTTATGAAAATAAAAGAGTGAGACACTAGTCTTAATTATTGATCTTCTTATTGGACAAATACTACTACTTTAAATGAAAATGATGCAGATATTAGTAGCGATATTAATATGAAAAATTCAGCTTTTTCAGAATTAGCTTTTTCGGATATTAAATTTTGTATGGGTACTACTGATAATTGTTTACTTGATAATCGTTCAGCTACATCATTAAAATCTTTATTTAGTTGAGCTAGTGTAAATACTTCATTTTCAAGAAGTGATTTTAGGACATTGTTTGATAATGCTTGATGATGAACTACATTCTCATGAATGGGAAATTGTAATCAAAGTTGATATAACAAAAACTCAACAAGTTCAAGTTATTATAAATGTAGATTTTGAATAATCTTTAATAATGAAGGAAACTGTTCATCATCTGACTCATCAATATGATTTTGATGCTCAAAATCATATTGATGACGTAAGTACTCTTGTTGATGATGACATCGGTATTCAGAACGGAAGAAAAAATGATATATTTTTATAAAATAAAAAAGCCACTATATGTGGCTTTTATTTAATCAGTACTTCTTCTACTATAATTATTCATATCATTTAGATAAGCATATTTATTTGTTTTAGGTAATTCTTCTATAAGTACATGTTTTGTAGTATTTCAATATACTTCTTTTGGAAAGTAGTAAGGCATTGTTTCAAGTCATTGTACTCATTTATATTTTCAGTGATAAGCAGGAGAGTTTTCATCTATTTCAGCTTTAATATAATTTTGTAAATCAAAAATTTGGATTTCAACTTCAATAAAGTATCTTTGTTCTCAAATTTTTTCTTTTAAATTATTATAATGTTTATGTAATTTTTCATCTTTTACTTTTCTTAATATTTGAGATAGCTTATAAAAAGAATCATCTCAATTACTATTTTGTTTTAATAATTCAAGTTCTCTTGATAGTTCTTTATAGTTTTTCTTTTCTAGAAAACTTCAAAGTAAGTTAAAAAATTCTTTTATTAATTTTCATTTATAGTTTACCTTCAAAACTCATTTTCTACAATCATATTCTCAGTCTGTATCTTTATTTCATCATTCTTTCATACTTTTATTTTCTTCTATCCAACTGGTAGTAAGAGATCAGAATTCATATTCTAATATTTTTTTAAGTTTTCAGTAGTCATTAAAAGATTCAAGTACAAATATAAATCATTTATGATCAAGTATTTCATTAAAACTAGATAATCTTTTTCTGATAAGTTTTTCTACTGAAGAAAATGCATTTTTCTTAACTCTAGATCAAACATGTAATAGTTTTAATTTATTAGTAACTTTATCATAATTCCTAAATTTTCACTCCATTTCAAAGGTATTAAATTTAACCCTCATTGATCATGGGTTAGCTGTCTGAAAACATTCATATGATCAATCTAAGTTTAAATTACAATATTGTTCAATAGTTTTTGTATAATTATACAAATCATTGTCACTATCAGTTATATTTGAATCAATATAGTGTGATTTAAAATCTTGACTTCAAATTTCAGCTAACTTACTAATTAAAAAATCTTGTTCTTCTTTTGCATTTTGATAAGTTAGATTATGTTTTCTTCTTATATATAATACAGCTAGAGCAAATATTCTTTGTATTTCATATTGTCATATTTTTATTTGATTAATATGATTGTCATATATGTTAGAATCTTTTTCTTTAGAGAATTTTTTCCTTTCTTTTTCTAATTTATAATACAATTTGAATAAAGTAAAAAAGCTAGGAGTTTTTTCTTGAGAATGAATTTCTCTAAAATATGCACTTTTTAAATCTATTTTATTAGTTGATGAAATTGAATCTAGTACTGTTATTACATGAGTTATTGCAAGCTCTATATAAGGTGCTATTTTATTTTCTAATGCTTCTAGAGTCATATTATTTATTTCTCATTCACAAAGAAGCAATTTTCATCCTAACCGTTTTTTATAGTTTTCTTTATAATTATATGCACTGGGATTTATTGTTGGTTTTGTATTTCTATCAGATAGATCATCAGCATCCTCTATATCATCATCAAGTACTCACATTGATTTAGCTGTTTTTAAAAATGCTCTTGAATTTGTTGGATCTTGAAGATAGTTTGGGTCAAGTAGAGAACAAGTAGTTTTTTCTTTACACAGTCACTCTATTATTTCATCTAATAGTTGTTCAGAAGTAGTATTATCTACTCTATTTTTTAATGCTAATATAAATCTTTTATTATATCATGGGAAATGTTTTTGTAATTGAGTAATTACTTTTTTTTCAAAGTCATTTTCTTCAATTATATCTCATACTTTTTGACTTACATTATTCTTTACTTCATCATATACTTGTTTGAATAATTCAACTTCTTCTTTGATTTGTTCAGGACTATGTCTTGGAAAATATTTTTCTAAATCTGAAATCATTTTTTTAATTTTATATTATATTGTTATATATTTTAACATTTATTGCAAAAAAATCAAAATAAAGTCTACTTTAGTAGACTTTATTTGTAGTATTTATTATAAAATGCTGGGATTGCACTTTGAAAAGCAAACATAAATTGATCTTTTCTTGTTAACATATCATCACTCCAGTGACCAAATGCTCAAGTTTTTTTACTTGCTTTTTCTACTCATGTTACTTCTGATAATACAGGTCATAACTCCTCTCCATTATCATATATCCTTTTCCTAAAAAGTTCAGGTACTTCCATGTAATTAGAAAATCAAAAGTGTCACTTTCATTTATTATCAAGTATGTATACTACTCAGAAAAGATATGCTTTATCTTCTATCATAGTTGTTCATCATTCCATACCTATATATAAATCAGCTTCTACTTCTTTTTTAGAATTTTTTGCTCTATTTCTTGCTCAAGTCATATTTTCTTCTAAACTTGTAGGCATATCAGATATTTCAGAATCAACTTTGAGTGTTATAAACTCTATTTTTTGTCACTCAAAGTAAATACATTTCTCTATTGCTTCCTCTATAGCAGCTATCTTTGGAGGAGCTTTTGTTCAAATTGCTATTTTCATTTTAATTATTTAGTTCTTTTAATATATTATCTATTTCCACAACTGACTCTATTTCAAATCTATCTCTTTTTTGATTTCAGATGTGTATAAAGTCTATTCATGCATGTTTTGCATACATTCTATCAGGTGTTCAGTCTCAAATGTATACACTTTTCTCAAAAAAATCATCATCCAAACAGTGGTCTTTGAATATATTTAAATGGTCCATTCATTTTAGTATTTTTTCACTTCAGTATACTAGTTCAAAACAGTCTAATATTCATCAAGTATTTAAATATTTGATAGCTGTTTGTGTTGAGTTTCAGGTTGTTAAAAATAATTTATATTTTTTAGATAATTCTTTTATTTTTTCAGGAACTCATTCAAAGTACACACATTCATTTTGATATAATCTTTCATAGATACCATCTTTTACTTTTTCTACATCAGTGTCTGTTCATTCATAAATTACTACTAGTTGTTCAATTAATGGCATTCATCAATTACTTGATAGTATATACTCAGCTTTTTCTAAGTCTGTATTAGGAATTTTTTTCATATAATTTAAACAGATTTTTAAGGTATCATTCATCGATTCTACAAGTGTACCATCTAGGTCGAAAATTAAGTATTTTTTTATCATACTTTTTGTACTGGGTTATTATGAATATAAAGTCAATTTTTTAGCATAAATAATATAAAATCATTATAAACTATATTTTTATTAGCCTCTACTTCTTCTTCATTAGTAATATCTATAAAACCATTATTACGTACTACAAATTTAAGATCTCTAGTTACTCTATAAAAATTTTTTCTATCTTCTAGTACTTCTCTTAAGCTTTTTCAATCTTTCATTCATATAATTCTATCAGATTTCATTAATTTTAGTCTGTGTATTATATTTTCGATGTTTTCTTTGATATAGACTACTTTTCAATCTTTTCTTAAATAAGACATTGTATCTATATTTAAAGGTAGGCTTCCTGAAGCTGATAAGATAGTTGGTTCATGAAAAAATAATTGTTTTCACATATATCTTTCAAGTTCAATAAAATCATCATCTCCTAAAAGTTTTACTAACTTAGCGACAGTTGTATCATGAATATCTTCAGTTTTTATTCAGTTAGGTCAGAGTTTTAATGTTGATATAACTTCTTCAGCAGTTTCATTTGTTATTTTTTCAAGTACATCATCATCAAAGTCTACAAAATTGTATCCTAAGTCTGTAGCTAATCTTTTTCATATACTTGTTTTTCCAGCTCATGGCATAGCTGTTAAAATTATATTTTTCTCCATACTAATCATAAAAACCTTAAAATTTACGTTAACTTAAATAATATTTCTTTTCTTAGAAATATTATTTAGATTTTATTAAAAAAGTCAATTATTTTTTTGCAATTACTTCTATTTCAATTAAAGCTCAAAGTGGTAATTTTGCTACTTCTACTGTACTTCTAGCTGGTTTATGAGAAAAATATTCTCAGTAGACTGTATTTACTTTTTTAAAATCATCCATATTTTGTAAAAAAATAGTAGTTTTTACAACATTTGATATGTGATATCACGCTTCAGCTAATACAGCTTCTAGGTTTTTACATACCTTGCGAGTTTGACTTTCTATATCATCTCAAACAAGAGTCATTGTTTCAGGATCTAGTCCTATTTGTCATGAAGTATAAAGTATATCTCAAAGGTCTACTGCTTGAGAATATGGTCAGATTGCTTCAGGAGCATGATTTGTATTTATTTTTATCATAATTAATTAAGTTAGTGATTAAATTAAAATATTTTAGAAAGAATCCCCTATAATCCCCTTTATTAAAGGGGATGAAATACAAAAAAAAATCTTCTTTTATCCCCCCTTTAATAAAGGGGGGTAGGGGATTCTTTAGATTTTATACTAATAAATCAAAATATAGTTCATCATCAGTTACATCACGGTATTTGAATCACATTTCTTGCATTTTTCATGTAATTGTATTCCAGTTTTCTTTTTTATCTGTTTCAATTCAAATAAATACAGGTGCTTTGTTTTTATTTGATTTTTTCAGATATTCAAATCTGGCTATATCATCATTTTTTCATAAACATCATAAAAAGTCTTTTAATGCTCATGGTCTTTGAGGAAAGGATATTATAAAATACCTTTTAAGTCATTCATATTTCATTGATCTTTCTTTTACTTCTTGAAGTCTTTCAAAATCAAAATTACCCCCAGAAATAATAACAACAACTGTTTTTCATTTTATTTTTTCTTTTATATCTTTTAATGCGTCAGTAGCTAAGGCTCAAGCAGGTTCAACTACTATTCAATCTTCTTTTAGGTATTCTAGAATAGTAGAACATACTCTATTCTCAGGACAAGCTAATACATTTAAATCATAATCTTTAGCTATTTTAAAAGTTTTTTCTCATACTTTTTTTACACTAGCTCCATCAATAAATATATCTATTTTTTCTAAAGATGTATTAGTTCATACTTCAAGAGATTTTTGCATAGCTAAAGCTCAAGCTGGTTCAGCTCAAATGATTTTAGTTTTTTTATTCAGATCTTTTGTTATACTAATTAATCATGAAATTACTCATCATCATCAAATAGGACATACTATGTAGTCAGGATCATTTTTTATTTCATCAAAAATTTCTAATCAAATAGTAGCTTGACCTGTTATAATTCTTTCATCATCAAAAGGGTGCACAAAAGTAGCTCATGATTTTTTCTCAAAATCTTTACTAGCATTAAATGCTTCATCAAAAGTATCTCATATTAAAACAACTTTTATATATTTTCAGCCAAATTGATTTGTTTTATATACTTTTTGTTCAGGAGTTGTTACAGGCATATAGATAGTACCATGTATTTCTAATTCATTACATGTTATAGCTACTCATTGAGCATGATTTCATGCTGAAGCACATACTACTCAAGCTTCTTTTTTCTTTGTTGTTAAGGAATTAATTAAATTGAAAGCTCATCTAATTTTATAACTTCTAACGGGTTGAAGGTCTTCTCTTTTTAGGTATATTTTTGCTCAATATTTTTTACTTAGTCTATTAGAATATATTAATGCTGTAGTTTCTATAAAATGTCCAAAGTCATGTTTTGCTTTTAAAATGTTTTTTAATTTTATTTTCATAGTTATAAAAAAAATGTTATATACTTGTTAGTATATATAACATTTTTTAAATGCAAGAAAAAAATAAGAAAATTTATTAAAAAAGAGAGAAAATAAAAAAATATTTTTATGCATTTTATCCCCTTTAAGTAAAGGGGATTATAGGGGAATTTGAAATAAAATTAAAAAAGTTATCTTATTTCTCTATCAACTTTATTTCTCATCACTCTTTAATAAATCTTTCTAGAATAGTTATTATTTTGTTGTAATTATCTCTTGATAAGTCAGATTTATAGTTATCTTTAATATAGTTATATACATCATTTAATTCACCTGCTGCAAATATAGTTTTATCATTGTATGTATTTATAACCAATTTAACAATCTTTATTAAATTAACTGCTCTTAGGTTGATTTTTTTATTTTTAAAAATTAGTTGTACAGATTTGGTATTTCATATTTCTATATCTTTTATTTGTCTATTTATAATAAAACTATCATTATTTGATACATTTTGTTTAGAAACATTATTTTTTGATTCTTTTAAATTTGGTTTAAAATTATCAAAAGATAATTCTCATTTTAAGTTATTTCAGTATTTTTGAGAGTATTTAGTAGAAATTATAATAAATAGTACTCAAAGAACTATTAAAGCTAATACTCTAGATATACCACTATCTAATCAAAACCAAATATCATATAAAAATATCTTTCATACAGTTAAACTAATTATATATAGTCAAAGAGTTCTATACTTTATTATATCTTTAGATAATCAATGGTACAGTAGTATAAATGCCGAAACTCACCAATAAATAGTTACTGCAAAAGTAGAATTAAATATATCGTATACATATATAGAACTTATAAATAATAGGTATATTGCAAATGAAATATTTAAAGGAGTATTTAAATTATGATTATTATTTATTTTATTCCAGTAATATATTCAAACTCATAGTAATAGAGTAGAAGTGTATTGTAATACTCTTAGATACTCTAAATTTTTATTATCTATTTTTCTGAATATTGATTCAGATTCTCCTATATGGAGTAAGAAGAAAAATGATAAAGAAATGATTAAAAATATTTTTAAAATGTTAGAATTGAAGTATGAGTAAATAATGCTTGAAAAAGCTAGAAATATACTAATTCATAATATACTCCATCAAAATCAAGTATTAGGAATTATTTCTAGTAATAATAAAGCTAATGTTCAAATTCAAATTATATGTAATATATCATGAGAAACTCTTTTTGATCACTTATCAAGAAAATCTAAAAATTTTAAATTTAGTAAATATGATAAATATATAAGTGTAAAAGGTATTAAAAATGAAAAATCTTTAGGTTCTACTATATTTACAAGATTTCATAGCTTGAAAACTCATATCATAAATAATATTATTCATGCTACAAATATTTTAGACTCTTTTGTCTTGTTATAAAAATAAAACATTATTGTAGCTTCAAAAAGCCATATACTAGTAATTATTTCTGAGTAGCTAGAGAATATAAACGCTATAGCTAAAGAAAAAACAGAAATAGAAGCTCACATGTAAGAATAGATAATATTTTTTGAAACATTATCAGTTTTTACTTTTTCAAGTCATATATTTCATAACATTGAATAAGCTAGGAAAAAATAAACTATAGCTAATAATAAGAAGACAAAACCAAGAGTTACTCAAGGGAAGTAATCAGTTCAGTAACTATGTACTTCATATAGAATAAATAATAGTCATGTTACTATTCAAGCAATTAAATTTTTTATATTTGAATCTTTATTCAATAAACATTTATTAATAAAAGGTAATATCCAATTTGAAACTGCAAAAATAGAAATTCAAATGATTGATAATATAAATGATATATAATTATTTGAATCAGTTACAATAATTGGAGCAAGAGTTAAAATTCATCAAATAGTTCATATACTATATAAGAATTCTAAATTATTTTTAGTACTTAAATAATAAGAAGTAAAAATAAATACAAATGATACAATTAATATTGTTATAAAACTAGGAGTAGATAATGATATATTTTCAATACTTAAAAATGAGTTAGTTAAGAATATATATATTCAAAGAATAATAAAAAAGAAATACTTTAAAAAATTTGGTAATTTATATTGAATAGTATTATATCAAACTAAGTAGATAAGAACAATTAAAGCTAAAGCAATTGTTATATTTAATAGTCATCAGAAAAAACATACTCAAGTTAAAATTAATATTGGAGCAAATAAAATATATACTAAAGAAAGAATACTAGTAGTTAAAAATAAAAATATCCCTATACCAAAAAATAATATTAATGAAATCATATATGAAATAAAACTAGTAGATTCTTTAATATAATCTCATCAGCTTCATAGAAGAAGAGATATAAATACATAAGATCATATAAGTATAGATGAAACTTTATTTATATCTAGCTTATAAATAGTATAAATACTAAAAATTGAAATAAATGTTGATGTTACAAGTTTTGCTACCCAATGCAAATCTGTGCTAAAAGGAGCTATTATAAATAGTATATTTGATAATATAAATATAAGTATAGCTAAAGTAGTATCTTTTTGTTTTAATGATAAGTATAGTCATCAACTTGCAACTATTAAACTATAACCAATTATTGTGGAAGGTTCATTAGAAGATCCTCATATAAGTAAGGGATTTAAAAATGCAAAAATAAAAGAAAATATAAGTAGAGTTCTAGAGTTATAAACTAGAGATGTAACAACTGCAAATACTGTATTAAATATTAAAAATAAGAATGTTACTCAAGTAGAGAGAAAATTATCTTCTCATATAAGGTATCTTCAAGATAAAATAACTAAAAAATTAATAAGTATTCATGCTCATAATAAAATTTTTCATTCATTATTATACCCCTTTTGATCGAGTACTACTCAAGAAAAGTAAATAGCAAATCATATAGCAAATCAAATAATTAATTTTCAAACTGGTCATATATTAGAATATACTAATCCTAGTAAAAACAATACTCATAAAAATACTAGAATAGAACCAAGTTTTGCAAGCAAGTTTTCAGAAAAAAACTTTTTAATATATAGTGTATATTTATTTTCAATATTTTTTACAATTTCTTGTTTTTTTACTGATTCTTTTTCATAAGTTACTTTGGATGGATTATTTTGATTAATATCTAAATTCTGTTCTAAATCAGATATCTCAGGAAGAACTTCTATATAATCATAAGTTTCAATTTGTTCATCTTTTATTGAATTATTATTATTATTTTTATTTGTAGATTTATTAAAATATTGTTTATATAATGATTCAGCAAAAAATTCTAACCTAGTTTTAATAAAATTTCAAGAAAGAATAGCAAATTTTACTATTAATAAAGTAATTACAAAGGTGATGAATCATTCATCATCAAAAGGTCAATCTCTATCAACTAATAAGGAAAATTGTAATCAAATCATGATAGCTATAATCCAAGCAAATCTATTTAGTAGTTTATACATAGTTATAAAGGTTAGTTTTTATTAAGTTTTTTAATCATTTTGTATATTCAAAATCAAAAAATAATTGAAACAATAAGTAGTAATATTATAAAAAAAGTAGAATTAGACTCTATAAATCTATTATCATCTTTATCACATTTATCTCAGATTCCATCATTATCTATATCAGCTTGTTTAGGATTGTGTTTAAAAGGACAATTATCATTTATAGCTATAATCATATCTTTATCATTATCTTCACAAACATCTCAGATTCCATCATTATCACTATCTTTTTGATTTGCATTTGATGTATTTATGCAATTATCATTTATTCATTCTATCCCATCATTATCACTATCTTCACATATATCTCATACTCAATTCTTATTAAAATATAATTGATCATTATTTTGAATATTTTTACAATTATCACAAGAATCTCCTATTCAGTCTTCATCTGAATCATTTTGATTTTTATTTGCAATATTTTTACAATTATCTTTACTATCTATAATTCTATCATTATCCTTATCATTTTCTTTTACATATTTTTCTTCTTTATCACAAGTATCTCAAATTCAGTTATTATCTGTATCTAATTGTCTAGGGTTGTAAAGTTTACAATTGTCACATAGGTCTCAAATTCAATCTTTATCAGTATCTTTTTGATCTCTATTGCTTATATTTATACAATTATCTTGTGAATCATAAATGGAATCTTTATCTTTATCAAATTCACAAACATCTCATATTCAATTTCTATTTATATCTTTTTGATCCGGATTATATATATTAATACAGTTATCATAATATCAAATTTTTCAGTCTTTGTCATCATCACTACATATATCTCAAATTCAGTCTCAATTTTTATCTGCTTGATTAGGATTATATCTATATTTACAATTATCTATATTATCTTCTACCCAATCATTATCATTATCTTTTTTACTATAAACATTATATTTAGGATTTTTATCCATTAATACTTTTATACTTTTAGTCCTATTATTAATAGTAAAAAGATCATAATTTTTTGCTTTAGTGTTAAAATCTTTTACTTTACAATTAAAATTTGAATAAAATTCAATATTTTCATTATAATGAGACTTTACTAGTATTGTATTTGATTTTTTTGGGAAATTTAATTCATAAATTTTAATATTTTTTAAAAAATTTTGTTTTGATTTTGGAATAAATTTTATTTTTAAAAATTTGAAAGAAAAGTTTTCAATATCTTTTCTTTCTATTATATCCCAATTAATTTGATCTTTACTTATATAATATTCAGTAAAATGATCATAATATGGATAATAATGAAATAACATATTAAAACTTTCTTTTTGTAATATATCATTAAAAGATAATAATATTTCATTTTGAGTATTTGGTTTTATTTCTATATATGTTTTTTTGTTGTAATCTAATAAAAACTTATCATTTATTTGTAAATTACTGTTATAATTATAAAAATTTTTTGAACCTGAGTAATATTTATAAGGAATAATATATCAGAATTGAGTTACTACTAAATCATCAGTTTTATCTATATTTATTTTGTAAGTTTTATATTTTTCTCCTGTATTATTATTATCCCGTACTTCACTTTTATCAATTTTATTATAATACTCGTAACATTCACTTTTGAAATTATCTGGAAGTTTATTATATCAGTCAGCAGGATTTATTGCAAAAACTTGAGTTAAAGGTATAAAAAGAGAAATAAATATAAGTAATTTTTTCATGTATTAAAATAAAATAATAATTATTACAATTACTTTAATTAATTTTTTCAAAAAAGCAAGCTAAATAAAAAAAAACTAAATAAAAAAAAATAAAAGACAGTTTTAAAACTGTCTTTTATTCTATATAATCAACTCATAATATATCACAAACATCTTGCTGAAAATCTTCTTCTGCCATACGTGTTTCTTGATTTAATTGATGAATAAGTTTATTAACATTAGAATTAGCTCATTTATTAATAAATTCTAAATAATCAGATGCACTAGTTGTATATTCTTGAGGATACATAAAGTTTATTAATTTTAATTAAAGTAAAGTAATGATATTTAAAAATTATTTTTGTCAAACTCTTTTTAGTATTTCTTGTAAATTACTAAATTTTTCTGCATAAAATCTTTCTGGAATAAATAGTTCTTTAATTAAAAAATTATTATAATACTTAGAATCTTTGTTCCACATATCAGGTAGTTTATTTAATCACTTATTGTAATACATGATTGATAACTCTTTATCATTAAAATCCCAAAATAAGTTTCAGCAGTAAAAGTAGTTTTCTACAGATGGTATTTTATTTGTTAGATTACTACAAAGCTTATAAAAATCTCAATCAGAGTTTTTGAATAGATTTTTTTCAAACTGTTCTTTATTTATCTCTTGAATAAAATAATTTTTACTAACAAAATCACTATTATTTTTTATTTTTACTTCATTATAATAATTTATACTTGAAAAATAGGCTCAAAAAATACTTATAAATAAAATTATTATTAGGATTTTACTCCTCCCCTGAGAAGGGGAGGTTGGGAGGGGTTTAAATATAATAGATCAAATTAAAATAATTATTAGATAATGAGTTATTCAAGGAAAATTAAAAATACAAAAAAGAAAGAATAATATAAGATAATTACAATAGGGAATATCTTTATAGTTTTTAAATATTTTAAATACAATAAAAGTCAGAAAAACTAGTCAAAAAACACCTAAATGATACCAAAAATTAAGAAAAATATTATGAGGTCTATCTGCAGTAAATCATATATTTTCAAATATATATAGTTCTTTTACTTTGTATGCATCAAAAATACTTTCTAAAGTAGCAATTCATCATCAAAATAAAAAAGTTTTTAAGTCTGAAAAGATTATCTTTATAACCGTCTCCCATATATAAAAACGAGATAAAAATGATTGAAGTTTTTCTGGATAATAAAAAAATAGACTAAATATAACTGGAATTAATACTAAATAAAAATACTTATTTTTAAATATATTTACATGACTAATTTTATAGAATACAAATCATAAGAATAATATAATTCACCAAGCTGATTTTGTTAATATTAATAAGAAAGATAGTAAAATAAAAATTATAATTTTTGGTAACTCTTTAATTTTATCTTTGTTAGGGGAGGAAATATTAAAATGAAACAAGAAAGGAATTAATAATAAAATATATAAAGCTAAGTAATTAGGATGTCAAAAAGTAGATATTGCTCTATTAGAAAGATTTCAATAATCAAAAGTAGGGAAATAGTATTCTTTTAATCATATAATTCAAACAAAAATTGATCAAATAATAGTTGTTTTTAATAGTTTTTTTAAAAACTCATGACTTATATTTATTAATACAATAAACAATCAAATTAAATTAATAAACATTATACTGCTATGTCATTTTGATGTATTTCAAAGTAAAGAAGTCCATATTTGATCTGATAATAAATTACTAATAAAAATCAGAAAAAATAGTAAAAAGGTTATTTTTGGGATTTTAATTTCTTTTTTTCTGAAATTTTTAATAAAAAAAATAGAAATAATAATTGATGATAATATATTAAAAAACATTACTTTTGAAAACTCATAATTTCAATCAACATAAAATCACCATTTGATTCAAATTAAATCAAATAAGTGAGAGTTAATAAGTGCTATAGAAAAAAATAGTACTATAAGTAAGATTTTTATTATTTTATCATACATTTTTTATAAAAATTATGTATTAGTAACTAAGTATATTATTTATAAGAGAAAAAACAAGTGTATTTTTTGCTTAAATAATAAAAATATTGTAAAATATAATTAATTAGTAATAAAAATAATAATTATGGATAGAGAATTACTTATTTCTAAAATCTCAAATATAGTAAATGCTTCTGATTTTTTAGATCTACATATAGTAGAGATAAGTCATGACTTAGAACAAGAAAAATTAGAAAAGCTAGTTATAGTAGTGTATGATACTTTTGCTAGGGAATTAACTATGTCTGAAGATGAAAAAAAGCAAGCTATGGAAGCAAAAAACAAGTTTTTAACTGAAACAAAAGCAATATATAATAAAGCTCCACTTGATTTTATAAAGATTATAGAAAAAAAAGATGATTTAGCAGAGCTAGAAATCTTGGAAAAACAAATGTTTTAAATTTTAAATACCAAAAAAATGGAACAATTCTGACAACAAGCTGAACAAATAGCAGCAAAAATAGAACAATCTAATTCGGACTATGATAAGGAATATAATACATGATTATCAGATGCCGTAGATAGAGCAAAGGAAAATATGATGAACTCAATTATTGAATTAGATAATTCAGAAGATTCATATGCTTTTGAAAAAGAAGTTAATGAAAGTATTAATTCTTTAAAAGAACAAGCAATTAAGAATACTAATAGTGAACCTATAAAAAAAATACTAATGTTAACACAAGTAACAACAGATCAATTAGATGATTATTTTGATACATGAATTACAGATTTCTCTTGAGATTATGATTTAGGTAATCAGATAGATAGAGAAGAAGTATTATGAAAATTAATGAGTATGGATTTATCTAATTCTAGTAGCTTTTATGATAGAGTTCAACAATGAACAGATATTATGGATAAGTATATAAAAACAGGAGGAAAATCAAGAGTTGATCAAATAAATTCTCAAATAAAAGAGGCTATGTGAAAATAAAAAAATACAGATTTTAAAATCTGTATTTTTTTATAATTTTTTAAGCATATATTCTCAATCCAAACTATATCATCTTTTTTCATAATAAGCTCTAACTCAAACTCAAGCTATAACTGCCATTTTATTAAATCAGTTTTCTTTTGCTATTTTTTCAGCCTCAGCTATTAGACGTTTTCAGAAACCAAGATGTTGTCAGAAGTTTGATCATTTTTCTCATATAGAAAGTTGATCTCAAAAAGTATGAATCTCTCTAATTAATGCAGAGTCTTTTATCTCTGGAAGAACTTCTTCCCCCTCCTTACTAAGGAGGGGGTTAGGGGGTGGTAATCTTAGTCTAAGTAGACTAAAAATAGTTCTATCTTCTGGATCTTCAAAAGTTAAAAAGTATTCTTTTCAGTCTGAAGCATCATAAGAGTAAGTATTAAGTATAGCTTTCCTTGGATCATTTTTTCAGTCTTTTATTTCTCTATGCCTTATATCAGTTAATTTAATTCATTTTTCTATAAGTTTATTTTCAACAATCTGTCTTAAATTTGCTACCTTGGATCATTCTAGTATTTCAGAAGCAGGGATATCTCTATAAGTTCTATTAAGTCTTACATATTCAGGAATCATTGTTTCAAGCTCGGCTGTTAGATTTATCAATGTTTCATCATCATAAGCCTTAAATCATCAAGCTTTCCATATATCTGTTAATTCTGATTTATCTGTAACAACCATTGGGTATATTTTTAACTCATCAGGTCTAAAATCAGGATTACTAAAAACCTCCTTGAGAGCTTTTTTATCTAACTCAGGAGTTGATCAAAGTAGGTTTGGCATCATATGAGCTACAACTTTGAATCATGCATCTTTGAGCATTTTTGTTGCTGCTATAGATTCTTTATTTCAATGTCACCTTTTATTTAGTTTATTTATTTTATCAATAGTAGTTTGATATCATATTTCTACTCTAGTAACTCAATAACTTCTAAGTCTAGCTATTTCTTCAGGATTTATCCAGTCAGGTCTTGTTTCTATAGCTACACCTATAACTCTACATCTAGATGATTCATTTAATTTTTTAGCTTCTTCTAAGGTTTTACTTAGCTTAGCTTTATATGTTTCTTTGATTTTAAAAGTAGCAAATCTATCATTTGATAAATCTGTTTTTTCTATATATGCTTTCATATCATCATATGTATTGAAAGCATCATATATTCATTTGATAAATTTTTCCTGGTATGCTTTTGGATATACAGACCAAGTACCTCAAATTATTCTGATATCGTTTTTTTCTATTTTATGACCAGTTATTTCAAGAGCTCTAAGTCTATTATGTATTTGCATAATAGGATCAAATTTATTAAGCTCAGCTCTTTGCACAGCAGGTTCATTTGGTATATATGATTTTGGAAGACCTTCGAAAGTAGGGCAGTATACACATTTTCATGGACACCCAAAAAACTCTGTTAATAAAGAAATAACAGTTACTCAAGATAGGCTTCTAATTCATCTTTTTCTTAGAACCCTTTTAAAAACAAGATTTTCTTTCAATTCACCACTTGTGACTAGTTCATTATATCTTTCTATTAGTTCTATACTAGCAAATGGTTTAGCTATCTTGTGTTTTCAGAAAATTTTATTTTTTATCTTATGGAAATCCTCTCTCACCTCTTTGAGGTCCTTATTACCAGAAAGGTCCAATTTAGATAATCACTCCTTTAATATATCATCTATTATTTGGATTTTTTGCATTATTTTCTTACCTGTTTCTTAATAATCATATACATTATATCCATATAATTATTTTGTCAAAACCTTTTTTAACAAAATTGTAGTAATTGTAAATATTACTATTTGACATATGTAATTATAAAATTAAATTATAAAAAAGTAAATAAAACTAAATAAAAATAATGAATTTTAACAAAACTAATATACTAGATGATACTATAGAACATTCTAATGGATGATTTCTTATGAAATTATCAACAATTAAAAAATGAATATATATAAATGTTTTATGAATTATATCCTGAGCAAGCCTTTCTATATGAAGCAATATTTATTTTGATGAACTAGTAAATCAAGATAACGATGTAATTGATATTATATGAAAACAAAGAATGTTGACTCAAAAAATTGCAAAAGATATTATTTTTGAAGAAAAACATTGTCCTAAATCTTGAGATTTTAACTATAATGATTTAATTTATAAACAAAATGTAGAAACTTTTAATAATAACTTAAATGTTTTACTAGAATGATGAAATGTAGTTTCTGATTTAATCGGTGATAGAATAATAAATATTAAACCTATTGAAGATCCTTTAATTAGGGAAAAATTATTTAATATACAAGAAAAATGGGATGATACATATGAATGATTAATTATGGAAGACTTTTTAGTAAAAAAAGAATATTTAGAAGAAGTAAATATTGAATTATTAGATGATATTAATGATGTTATAATTGAATTTATAAATTGAAGAGATGAATTAAAAGAATTAAAAGGACAAGTTGAATTAGTTATTTTAATGTTGACTCTAACATTTTTATGATTTGTTACGAAAGTTTTATGATTTGATCTACTTAGAAAATTAAAAAATGATGAAGAAGAAAAAAGTAACTTATTAAAAAATATTCATAAATTAAATGTAGAACTAGAAAAAAAATACATAGAAGCAGAAAAAGCAAAAGAAGATAGGACTATTTTTATGGCTCATACTGTTCATGAATTAAGAAAACCATTAAGTCCAATAGTTGTAAATGCTGAGAATATAATTTCTGACTCTGGTAGTATGTCTTCACAAGAAATAGTTGATTCATGAGATGTTATATTAAAATCTGCACAACGTTTTTGATATATATTAAATAATTTTTTAGATTTTTCAAAATTTGATAAATGAGAAGTTGTATTAGATGAATCAAGGTTTGATATCTTTGATTTAGTGTGAGATATAAGAAAGCAGTTTAGTGATGAAATATTAAAAAAATGATTAGAACTAGATCTGGATATAGACTCAAAAAATGGTAATTTTGTTGTTGAGTGAGATTTTTATAGAATAAAACAAATTATTAGTAATATAATTTCAAATGCTGTAAAATTTACAGATGAATGAAAAATTAGTCTTTCAATTTTAAATATAGATCAAAAATTAATTATAAAGGTTACAGATACTTGAATTGGTATGGATGAGAAATGAATAAATGATTTATTTATTGAATTTAAACAAGCTGATAATAGTATTGAAAGAAAATATCAATGAACTTGATTAGAAATGGCTATTACAAAAAAAATTATTGATAAAATATGAGGTGAAATTTTTGTACACAGTGAATTATGATCTTGAACATCTATATAGGTCTTTTTACCTATAAAAGACTATGATAATGAAGTTGTAGAGTTAGATAACAAAACACAAATTGTTAATAAAAATAAATATAAAAATATTAATTCATTAAAAATACAAGATTTAAAAGTATTAATTGTAGATGATACTATGATGATTAGGGAATTGTATAAAAATATTTTTACTAAAAGGTGAGTACAATCTTCAAATATATTTGTAGCTGAAGATTGACTAGCTTGAGTAAATAAAGCTTTAAATGAAGATATTGATATTATTATTATGGATTATAATATGCCTATTTTGAACTGAGAAGATGCAACAAGAAAAATAAGGACTAATAATAAAGAAGTAACTATTATATTATCATCAGCTTGATGAAAGGAGTTAGAAAAAATATCCATGGATATTTTTGACTGAAATCTACCTAAACCAATTTCAAATAATTATATAGATACAATAGCTGATTATTTTAAAACAAAAACCTGAGTGCAAATTGAATTTGAATAAAGAAAATCTTTTTCTCTATTTTTTGTTTTGCAAAATAAAAAAATATAGTTATTATCTAGAAATAATAGTAATTATTAAAATATATGAAAAAAATAATATTTATTTTAATACTACCATTTTTTCTATTTTCTTGTGCTAATGAAGAAGTAAAAGAAGAAAAAAAGGTAGTTAAGCAAGATTTTTTTATAGAAACTAAAAAAATATGAGAGTTTTCTAAAGATTTTTCTGTAGAAAAATCTTGAAAACTAAAGTCAGCTCAAAATATAACAGTAACTTCTCAAGCTATTTGAAAAGTATCTCAGTTGTATGTAAAAGAGTGAGAAAAAGTTCAAAAATGACAAGTTTTAGCAATTCTTGAAGATAATATTGCTAATTATCATACATCATTAGAAAAAATAAAAAACTCACTAGCTACAGCTAGATTAAATTATAAAAGTACTGCAAATACTTATGATAAAAATATTAAATCCTTAAAATTAAGTATTGAGAATAATAAAATAAATGAAAAAAACTCAAAATCATCAATAGATTTAGAAAAAATAGAAAATTCTATAAATAAATTAAAAATTGATTATGAAAAATTAAAAACAACAAATATTGAAACAGGGCAGTCATATGTTTCAAATATGAAAGTTCAACTTGATAATATTAAGATCTTAACTGATAATATAATTGATTTTTCTGATAATATATTATCAGTAACAGAAGAAAATAAAAATACTAATAAAGCTTTTAAAGATTATCTTTGAGCTAAAGATTTAGGACAAAAGGAAGAGTCTGAAAAAAAGTTGGAATCACTTATTGAATATAGACAAAATATTTTAGAAAATATTGAATTTAATTCAGAAAATAGCTTATATAATAATATTGAAAAAATAGATGAGTCTTACAGCTTAGTTTATGCTTTTTTAATGAGTATAGAAAAAACATTAGATAACTCTTTATCAAGTGTTAACAATTTTACAGAGTCACAAATCTCAGGATACAAAACTAATATAGATTGATATTTTACAGGTTATACAGCTAATAATCAAGCATTTATTAGTATAAGAAATTCAATAAATAGTTTCTTAGAAACATATAAAAATAATCAAGAATCTCTAGAAAAACAGATTTCTTTACTTGAAAATGATAAAAATATTTTTATCAAATGACTTGATGTACAACAAGAAACAAATAATTTAAGCTTAAGAGAATTAGAAGATAATAAAACTCTTGCTTTGATGCAAATAAATAATACAATAAAGGATTTAGAATTATCATATAATGAAGCATTAAATAACTATAAAAAATTAAGTATAGATTCTCCTATTGATGGTATTATTTGAAAAGTATATATAGAAAAAGATCAAGAATTAACTAAATGAAGCTTAGTTGTTGAAATATCAAATGATATAGAAAATGAAATTGTTATATCTTTTAGTAAAGATGAACTTAAATTTATTCATGTTTGAAAACAAGTATTTATAAAGCACTGAGAAAAAGAGTTTAGCTGAGAAATTAATACTATATCAAGCCAAGCGGATGAAAACTTAAAATATCACTCAAAGATTTATTTTTCAGAAAAACTAGATTTTAAATGAGATATTGTAAAAGTTTTAATTCCTATAAAATTAAAAGATAATTATATTGTACCATTAAATATATTAAAGGTGCAAAATAATAATACAGCTATATTGAATTTATATTTAAATAACAATATAGTTGAAAAAAAAGTTAATATATGAAAAATATATTGAGATAAGATAGAAATACTTGATAAACTATCAATAAATACAAATATTATAACTACAGATATATCAAATTTTGATAAAAATAAATTTAATTTAAAATTAAAACATTAACACTTTAGGTAAAAATAAAAAAAGAAATAAAATAATCCTGAACAATAAGGGAATGTAAAAAGAAAGAAATAACAAAAAAATCACGAAAAAATAGTCGTGATTTTTTTGTTGTATAATATATTTTGTATTTTTCTTACTTTTCCTGTTAAATAAGGTAAAAAAGTCGAAAAAAAACTTGACATCAAAATTTCGTCCAAAATTAGTATATATATTATACTACTAATAACTAATTATGAAAAAAATAGACATCAAGTTAGGACAAAATATTAATGATTTTTTAAAAAAAATCAAACCGAAATCATCAAAAATGTAGAAATTAAAGTTAAAATGTCCACCTGTGACAAAGTAGAAATGTCCC
>CAYFPB010000011.1:0-24572 GCA_964344895.1 uncultured Candidatus Peribacteria bacterium
TTTAATTTTTATTAATTCTCATCAGTGAGGTTTTATTAGTTTTGTCATATTTTTTCTATAATATTATTATGAATTACTTTATTAGTTCAGATACATCAATTTTCTAGATTTGTGTTTTGAGTATTATATATTATTTTGTTTCAAAGAGTATCTGTAATCTTTCCACCTGCTTCAGAAAGTATTACTTCGGGAGCACAAGAATCCCGTTGTTTTAAGTATTTTGATAGGTTTATATAAATTCAAGCTTGTCACTCTGCAATAAGTCACCACTTTACTCATATACTTCAGCAAGGAATAGATTCTAGATCTAATTCTTTTATAAATTTTCTTTCAAAATCAGTAGTATGGTTTCTACTTATAAGAACTGTTTTATTATTTTTATCAACTTGTAACTTTTTTATTTTTCAATTCTCTTCCAAAAAGCTTCATTTTCATTTTTCTCAAAAATATAGTTTATCTTTTGCGGGAACATATACTACTCATAAAATAGGAACTCAGTTTTTTACAAGTCATATCATAATAGAAAACTCTCAAGTTTTGTTTATAAAATCCTTTGTCCCATCAACAGGATCAATAATCCAAAGATATTCTTCATCAAGCCTTTCTAAGTTATCTCTTTCTTCTTCAGAAAGTATTGTAATACCAGTTGTTTTTAATTCATTTAAAATTATTTTATTTGCTTCTTTATCAGCAAGAGTAATAGGGGAATTATCATCTTTTATTTCTATATTAAAATCTTTATTATATATTTTCATAATTTTTTGACCTGCTTTTATTGCTGCTTTTTTTACTATTTCTATCATTTTTTTAATTTTTTAATTTCTAAAATAAAGAAATTTAATTCTTTTTTGTTAATTATTCAAAATATTATAAACCATAAAATTGAATAAATAGTTAATAATCATAAACTATTTAATCTATTTATTCATTCAAAAATAGGTATTATATAATAGTATGAAAAAATTCATAAAAGTCACATGAAAAATAAGTTTTTTGTGAAAAAATAAATATCAAAGTTAGTTATATAGTTTTTTCATAAAAAATATTCTCATAATCACCAAATAAGAATCCATCCAATTCAGGTAGCTAAAGCTGCTCAATATACTCATATAAAATTAATAAGTATAAGGTTCATTATAAAATTAAAAATAATAGCTATATAAATTATTTTTACTCTTTCTTTGATTTTTCAAATTCAAGCCATTATATTAAAATTTATTTGAAAAAGAAATTTAAAAATTAGAAATAGTATTGAGTATTTTAAAATAACTCATGATTCTATAAATTTTTCTCAGAAAAGAGTATATGCTATTATTTCAGCAAAAACAAAGAGTAATATATTAAAAGCTACTCAAATAGCTAAAAAGTTTTTTGTAAATATTTGTTTTATTAGTCTTATCTTATCATATTCTCATTTACTATACATTTCAGAGAATAAAGGGAATAATAAAGCAAATATAGGTCATATAAGCATAAATGGAATTCAAATAATACTTAAGTAGTTAGTATAATATCATGCATCAATTGTTCATAAAATATATATTACCATTTGCATATCTATTTGGCTTAGTATTGTTCAAGCTGATGCTCAAATAAAAACTAAGGATGCATATTTTGATATTTTTTTTATAAGCTTTTTTTCTATTATAATTTTTGTATCCAAAAAATATTTTGAATAATACTTTTTATATAATACAAATATAGAAAATAAAGTTCATATATATAATCATATCAACCAAGTATAACTATAGTTTATTAAGCTTCATAAATCTCAGAAAAATATAAAAAGTACTGAAAACATTATAAAAAATATTCTTATTGTTTCAGTTAACTTATTATAAAAAGTATCTTGAACAGCAAGAAAAAATTGATTTATTGTTTGGAATAAATTTAATCATATAAAGAAAAATGCAAAAATTTTTAGTATTTCAGTTGATGTTTCTGTTTTGAAATAATTATTTGCTATATAATCGGCTCAGAAAAAGAAAAAACTAGCTATTATTAAAGATGTTGTTATTTGTGCAAATAGAGCATAGAATAGTATAGATTTTACTTTATCATATCTTTTTTCTGTTACAAATTGTGGTACAAAAAATTTAAGACTTTCAGTCATCCCCAAATCATTATATGCACTTATCATAGTAATCAAACTAATAATACCATATAATATACCAACCTCACTTACACTCAACTCTCCACTTATAATTATCTTTATAACATAACCAATAGGCGCAATAATAAAACTAAAAAAGTATAACCAAAAACCTTTTTTTAAAAACTTTTCTGACAGTGTTTTATGTTGGTCTATCATTTTTCTAAATTATATAAAAAACTATATATAGAGTAAAATAATTATTATGATATTTGTTTAAAAATTTATTTTTCATTATATATCTTTTATCTTATAAAATATTTCTTTATTTATATTATTTAAGTCATATTTATTTTCTACAAGTTTAAATCAATTTTCTCAAATACTTATTAATTTATTTTTATCTAATTTTAGAATTTCTTCTATACTTTTTGCTAAGATTTTATAATCTCAAGCTTCACATATCCATCAGTTTGTTAAATTTGTTATAACATTACTATTTTCTCATACTTTTGTAGCTAGAACAGGTAATTTACAAGCCCAAGCTTCAAGTAAAGTAAGAGGAAATCATTCAAACAAAGAGGGTAATATAAAAATATCTGCTTTATAGTACTCATTTATTAAATCAGTTCAACTTTTTTTTCATCTAAAATCAAAAAAATCTCAAATTCATAGTTTTTCTATTTCATTTTGTAAGTAGCTTTGCTCTTCTCATTCTCAAATTATTATAAATTTAGTATTTTTTAGTTTGTTTTTTATTAGATTAGCAGCTTTTATTAAATAAATAAGACCTTTTTGAGGGTGAAGCCTTCAAACAAATATAAAATTTAATCATTTAGTATTTTCCTTTTTTATATTATCATTATTTTTAAATACTTCTAGATCAACTCAATTAGGTATAAAAATAGGTGTATTTACATTTTTCCTACTCAAAAATAATTTATCAACACTTAATTCTAAGTCATATTTGATTTTTGTTTGTATAAAGTCCTCAATAAAAAAGAATATTTTGGACTTCATATTATCTCAGTACATTTTTTTCATTGCTTCAATTCAGCTTCAATGTACTTGATAAATGCAGGGAATTCATAGTTTTTTACTAAGTATTTTTGCTGGAATTCAAGGCAGGTTAGCATGTGCAAATACATTATTATATCTTTCTATTTTATGATTTGATTTTATTAATTGTACTATTTCAAATAAAAAACATATTCTACTTAATAATCAAAAATTTCTTTTTTTTCAAGTATATATTATATTAAAATTTGGATTTATTTTTTCTACAAAATTTTTATCTTTTCAAGCAATATTCATAACATACAAATCAACCTTACAGTTTTGTTTTTCTGAAAGGTATTTTGCTAGGTTATTTGCTACTGCTTGTCATCATCACCAGATAGGTTTCCAAGCTTCTATTATCATTGCTATTTTCATATTTATCTATTTTTTATATTAGATATAAGTTGTTTTGTATCTTTTAAGTTTAAGGTTAGAAATAAGGCAAATATAGAGAATCAAATTAAAGAGATTATTCAAAAAAGTTCTATTTTTGAGAAGCTTGTATATGAAAAACTTAAGTAATTGTTTATTAATAATCATATAACACTGAAAATGGCTATATTTTTAAATAAAAAAACATAATCAACAATTCACCTATATTTTTTATCAATTTTAAATTCAGATATTATCCATATGAATAACCAACCTATTCATGTTGCAAGTGCGGCTCAGTATACTCAAAGGTTTTTAATAAGTATGTAATTAGTAATTATATTTAATATAATAGCTAGATAGATTATTTTAGTTCTTTCTTTTACTTTTCATATTCATCATAGTAGATGGAAATTTATTTGTAGTAGGATATTAAATACTAAAAATAATATAGAATACCTTATTATTTCTCAAGAAACTATAAACTTTTCTCAGAAAAATATATAAGCTATTTCTTTATTATAGATAAAAAATACTATACTTAATAAAAATCAAACTATGATAAAGAATTTATTAAAAAATGTCTTTATATTTTGAATTTTTATATATTCTTTTTTAGAGTCTAGCTCTGAAAATATAGAGGGTAATACATTAAAAATAGGAATTAATACTACAAAAGCCATAGACATTAAAGTTAAGTAGTTTGTATAATATCATGCATCAGTAGTTCAAAGTAGTATTATTATCATTTGCATATCAATTTGGCTCAAAATAGTTGCTCATTGAGCTCACAGAAATGATACAATTGAATATTTAAATATATTATTAAATAGTTTTTTTGACCATATGATTTTTTCATTTTTTAGATATTTATTATGATAATTTTTATAATAAAATATTAATGCAAAAATTATTCATAAATATAATCAAACAAGCCAAGTATATGAATAGTTAATTAAGTTTCATAAATCTAGAAATAGTATTATTATTACAGAAAATAAACTGAAGAGTATTCTTATAAATTCTATAGCTTTACTCAAAAATGTATTTTGAATTGCCATAAAAAAACTAGCTAATATTTGGAAAATATTTATTCATAAAAAGAAAAATGCAAATATCTTTAAAGATCAAACAGCAACAGAGCTTTCAAAATAATTATTTGCAATATAATCAGCTCAAAAGAAAAAGAATAGAGCTATAGATAATCATGTAACTACTTGAGTTATTAAAGAGTATGCTAATATGGACTTTACTTTATCATATCTTTTTTCTGAAACATATCTAGGTATAAAATAAAGAGTTGATTGAGTCATACCTAAATCATTATAAGCACTTATCATAGTAATCAAACTAATAATACCATACAATATACCAACTTCACTTACACTTAACTCTCCATTTATAATTATCTTTATAACATAACCAATAGGCGCAATAATAAAACTAAAAAGGTATAACCAAAAACCTTTTTTTAAAAACTTTTCAGATAATGTTTTATGTTGGTCTATCATAAAAAAATTTGCAATAAATAAATAAATAAATATAATACAAAGTGTAGGTCTTTATAGACTCTTACACTGTTTGCCCTTAGTAGGCTTAAAATAGGTTTAAGACATATTCTTAAGCCTATTTTTATCGTTTATAATAATTAGCTCTTTAAACTTGGTAATTATTACTTCCAAATCTTTTGTTGAAATTTTTCAAATAGGTACTCATATTAATCTTTGTTTTGAAATAGTTCTTATTTGATCTAATAGTATATAACTTTTTTTATATTTTAAAAACTTATATACATTATTATCTAATATAAATGATATATAATCAGGTTTTTTAGATTTTGTTAAAGGGAAAACAATTAAATTATCATTTTTAACTCAAAAAGTTCTAACTATTAAACAAGGTCTTGTATATCATCATTTTTGTTCTCAATTTTGTTCACTTCAAATATTTAATCATATTTTTATATTCCATATTTCTCATTGTTTAGGAAACTTATTATTATTAAGATTATTTTGTAATTTTAATTTATGGCAAAACCAATCCAAAAAATCTGATATAATTTTTATATTTATATCAGTAATTATTTTTTCAATAAGTTTTCAAAGATTATTTAACTTTTCTGACAGTGTTTTATGTTGGTCTATCATAAAAAATTATTATTTTAATAAATTATATTCTTTCTCTAAAAGCTTATCAAAATCAGACTGATAAATTTTATCTTGAATAATTCTATATTTTTCAAATTCACTTTCAGCAAATGCTTTTGCTATTTCAGAAGTAACCTTTCAGCTTCAAGATAATATATCTCTTTCGTTGAATTGTAAAAAAGCATTTAATTTTTCATTCCAATCTAACATAGTCATAGGAATTTTTCTGTTTACTTGATCTTCTGCATAGTCAAGGTACATATTTACAATCCTATTTAAAGTATCTATTTCTTCTTTTGTTAAATAATTTTTAGCAATACTTACATCAGATTTAATTATTTTTCAATCAGGACAATTTTTCCAATTAGTTAGTCACATATTTTCTTTTTTATGACTAGCTCTATTTACTATTAATTCTCAAGCAGTATTTCAATGAATAGAAAAATGTAGTTTATTTTGAACTGTTGAGAAAAAAAGTTTAGTAGTATTAGAATTTGAATCATAATCTAGGGAAGTAGTAAAAATATCTGTTATTTTTTGATAAAACTTTCTTTCACTAGCTCTTATCTCTTTTATCTCTAAACGTAAATCTTCAAAATATTCTTCTCAAATATAATTTCAATTTTTTAGTCTTTCTTTATCTAAAACAAATCATTTTATACTAAATTCTTTCAATATTCTATTTGCCCATATTCTAAACTCTATTGCTTTATCTGAGTTAACCTTAAATCAAATAGCAATAATTGTATCAAGGTTGTAGTGATTTGTATTATATTTTTTTCAGTCATTTGCAGTTATTAGGAATTTCCTAATAACTGTTTTTTCTGATAGTTCTCAAGAATTAAAGATATTTTTTAAATGCTCATTTATTGTAGGAATTGAAATACCAAATAAAACTCACATCATTTTTTGAGTAAGCCATATATTTTTATCTTCATACCTTACTTCTATTGAGTTTTCTCAATTAGCTTGTGTAAAAATTAAAAATTCTGCAGTAGAGTTTCTAATTTTTAAGTCTTTTGATTTTTCAGATAGTGTTTTATGTTGGTCTATCATTAATATATTATTTAAAAAAATTATAAAAAAGATTATAATTATTTTCTTTAAAAAACAAAATAATAATATTTTTATTGTTAAAAATAAAATAAATTTTGAATTTATTAAAAATATCATATAATTATTTTGTGTTTAACAGGTTATAAAAAGGAGAAAAACTATGCCTAGAAAAAAAAGAGGACCAAGAAATGATATAAAAGTATGGGGCTGTATTTTAGAAGATGGTACAGAAATAACAACTGAAGATGAAGGTATTGTTTCTGTTGTTGCTTTGACAACAGGTTATGTAAAAACAATTGATGAAAATAATGTTGAAACTATCCATGAGGATAGGGGAAAATGGATTAGTTACAATCCAAGATTTAATTAATTGTACAAAAAAAATCTCTATTTTAAATAGAGATTTTTTACTGCAAAAAATCAGAAAAACAATATATTAACATATTATAATATGTTAATATATTGTTTTTACTTTAATAATTATAAAAAATAATAATAAATTGAAGTAAAATATTACTTTTTCAAAAAAAGTCTCAAAATTTAATAACTTTTTAATGGGGTATGAGTATAATGTATGGGCTTTTATATTTTAACTAAATAAAATTTATGAAAAAATATTATAAATTATGGTGATGATTGTGACTATGAATTACTGTAGTTTTGTGGAATTTATGAGCATACATGACTATGTGATGTGGGTGATGATATATAGATCTATGAATATGTCCTAGTTATAGATATACATGGTGACCTTATTCATATATATCAATAGTAATATTTATTATATCAATATTTTTGATATATAAAATCAGAAAAGAGCAAAATACAGAGATAAAAAATAAGCTTTGAGTTTATATTTTAGTATTATCTATACTATGATTTGCTACTTATTACATATATTCTCATGATACTAGAGTACTATATAATTTTGAATACAAAAATCATCTAGATAAAAAGTGATGAGTAATTGATATAGATAAATATATAAGTTACATGCAAGAATATTGCTTAGAGGATGAATATGAGAATTATAGGATATGATGATACTGAAAAACAACTATGTGTAAAAAAAGAAGAGCTATGGCTTTAGAAAAAACTGAGTACTACATAAAAGTATTTGAATATGCTAATAAAAATGATTTGAAGGAATTATATGAATATAATTACAAACAAGCTACAAAGTTTGGCCTAGAAAAAGTATTAGAAAAATACAAAGATAAAACTTTTATGTATTATTCATGACTAGATTTATACTTATCATTCAAAAATGATACAACAATAATTAATTATTTAGATAAAGAAGTTGTAGATTATTATAATAATGAATTAATAAATAATTGATTACTTGATAAAATAAAAAATTCAAAACCTGATACTTATGATTATAGAATAAAAGATATAATTAAGGAAAAAATTAAAAATAACAAAGAAATAAATCATAATATATTTTAATCCCTCCCCCTTCGGGTACTCCCTTTGAAAAAGGGAGAAATTATAAAGAAAGAGTTTAATAATTAATAAAAAATAAAATGAAAAAAATACTAAGTGCTATATTAGTGCTATTTTTAGTCATGCCTAATGCTGCTGCACAACTAACAGAAGAAGAAATAGATGATATACTAAGTTTTAGGCAAAATAAGTGTGAAAATATAAAACAAACTGATATACCAACCATATTTATCCCAGGAATACTAGCCAGTTGGTATAGTGAGTACTGATATGAAGAGTCAAAAGTAAAAAGATGGATACCAGATCCAATAACACATACTTATGATACACTATTTTATACATTTAAAAAAGAAGGCTATAATATCAAAGATGTATTTTATAAAAATGAATTTGAAACATATACTATATGAAATCCAAAACAGTCATTATATTTATTATGATATGACTGGAAAAAAGATAATAAAATAACTGCAACTATGCTTTCAGAACTTATTCTTGAAATAAGACTGAAATATGAGGAAGAAAATGGTTGTGATATAGGAACTGTAAATATAGTAGCTCATTCTATGTGATGACTAATTGCTAGAGCTATGTTACAAGATATGTGTGCTAGTAGAGAAGATATAAAAGATTATTACAAAAATACAAAAAAGTGACAAATAAAATATATAAACTCTAGCTTTTGTAATAATTTTACTAGAGTAAACAAGCTAATAACAATATCAACACCACAAAGATGATCACCAAATAGTTTGCCTATGTGGACCAAGTGAGATATAAATGCTACAAATGCATTCAAACAATCTGTAGCACTAAAAACACAACTATGAGTAGCATCAAATCATGAATTATATAAAGTAATACACTGATATGATGAAAAAATAACTAATTGAATAATAACAATATGACAATTGCTACCAGACATAGCAAAATCATGAGAGTTTAACAATGAATTAAGTTATTTATATAAGGATAATCAAAAGTTAGAAAGAAAAAATCACCCAAAAAATCAATTTTTAGAAGAATTGAATAGTAGTGATGGTATAGAAAAAATGTTTAAAAATATTAGGTGAAAATATAGTCTATATTATACAAAACAAACTGATAACTTTGAGAAAAATAATATAATAGGATATGAACTAGAAAAATTATTTACAGATCAAAATTGAAACTATATAGAAGATAAAACAGAAGAACAAAAATCTAAAGATATATATGAAAAATTTTCAGAAAAACTAGTTAAAAAATCCTATAATATAAACAAAAATATAAGAAATAATAAATGATTATGATGAGACTGAACTGTACCAACTAATAATTTATTATTAACAGCTAATGATTTTTATAAAAAGACTGAAATAGTTAATAATAAACTTGAAACTATTGAAAAAGAATGTTTTAAAGATTGAGAAGAAACTTTGGTATCAAAAGATTTATGAGAATTTGACTGAGAGCTTTGTTCTCATACTAGAACACCAACATTAGTATCAATAGATATAGTAGAAAAAATTATATGAAAAGAAACTAAAAAAGAAGAGAAAATAAAACAATTATATTCTAATATGTGATATATAGACTATAGTAGTAAAGTAACTGACACAACTAAAAAAGACTCTATATCTTGAGATATAGAGATAAAAACAACAAGAGTAAAGTGAATCAAAAATGAAGATAGAATTGATAATTTATTAAAAACAAACTATGTAAAACAATTTCAAAATAGGGAAGAAGTAGATGATTTCTATGAAAATAGAAAGTTATGGTGAAGACAAAAAATAAAATGATGAAATCTAGTTTGAGCTCTTGTTAGATATGAAATAAGATCACCAATAAACCTGATAATAGAAGATGAAAAATGAAGAAAAATATGAATAGATCCTGATACTTGAGAATTGATTAATCAAATTCCATGAGCCTGGACTAGCTGAGATACTGAACACTCATGACAAAAAGAGTATTTTTTAATACCAAAAACTTGAACATGAGAACTAAATCACAAAATTCATAGTTTTTGAACCTGAGATTGAGAATATCATATAGTTGTAGATAGTATTGAAGAATGAGAAGAAACAAAAAGGGAAATAATAAAATGAAATGCTAAAAAATGAGTTTTAGAATGATATGATATTCAAATAAAAGAAAAAAAAATAGAGTATAAAAAAGAAAAAACTAATTATTATAAAATAAATAAAAAGAAAAAAGAAGTAAGTATAGAAGAAAAGTATGCTAGTATTTTGAAAACACTAAAAAACCTTATTGATAAAAAATATTCAATAAAACAAAAGGAAATACTAAAAGATAGACTTATAATTTTTTCAAAAAATATTGAAAAAACTAAATTTAAAAACAATGAAAAAGTAAAATATCTAGTAGGGGAATTAGTGTTGTATTTATAAAAATAATTAAAATGATTGAAAAAGAAAAATATAAATTTTGGAATATTTTAAAACAAAAATTAAATAGTTGTAATAAAGAAAATTTTTATGTAAATGCAAAAGAAATATGGTATATTCATAATGGAATTAATATTTGATATGAATCAAATGGCAAATGACTTGATTTTAAAAGACCTGTTTTAGTTATTAAAAAAGTATGAAATTTATTTTTTATAGTTTCTATGACAACAAAGTGAAAAAAAAATAATAAATTTTATTATAAATTAGATAAAAGCTATTTTTGAAAGAATAGTTATGTTGTGTTATCTCAAGTAAAAATAATTGATAAAAGAAGATTTGCTGAACAGATTTGAAAATTATCTTGAATTGATTTTTGAAAAATAAAAAAAGAGTTGAAAAAAATATTATTTTAACTCTTTATTCTCCACTCATTTAGAGTGGGAGGATCCACAATTAAGGGACGTTAGTGTTATTATTATAATAAAAAATAATTAAAAAGTCAAATAAAAAAATTATTTTATAACTTCAGCAATAATACTAGCAACTCCTTTATCTAAAGGGCTAGGTATAATACAATCTGGTGTAGGATTATCTACATAATCAGCTAGAGCTTTTGCTGCAGCTATTTTATGGTCATCAGTTATATGTTTTACTTTATTTTCAAGTGCCCCCTTAAAAATCCCAGGGAAAGCAAGTACATTGTTAAGTTGGTTAGGGAAGTCTGATCTACCTGTAGCAATAATACTTGCTCAAGCTTTTCTCGCTAAATCAGGCATTATCTCAGGTATAGGATTAGCCATTGCAAATATAATTGGATCAGGATTCATAGATTCTACCATCTGTTCAGTAAGTACTCATGGAGCTGAAACTCAGATAAAAATGTCACTATTTTTAATAGCATCTTCAAGTCATCATCTGATACAAGATTTTGATTCTATATCATAAATACAAGCTTGATTTGTGATATCAGCTATTTCATCTTTTATAGAATTAAGTCAATCTCTTCATTTGTAAATAGCTCATTTTGAGTCAACCATTACTATATCATCTATTCAATATTTATTTAATAGTTTTAGTATAGCAACTCATGCTGCTCAAACTCAGTTAATAACTACTTTTAGATCTTCTTTATTTTTATTAGTGATTTTTAAGGAATTAATTATTCAAGCAAGACAAACTATAGCTGTTCAGTGTTGATCATCATGAAAAACAGGTATATCAAGTTCAGCTTTAAGTCTTTCCTCTATTTCAAAACACCTAGGAGCAGAAAAGTCTTCTAGGTTTATTCAACCAATAGTAGGACTTATATGTTTTATTGTACTAATTATTTCTTCTGTATCTTGGGTATCAAGCACAATAGGGAAAGCATTTACTCATGCAAACTCTTTAAATAAAACACATTTTCATTCCATAACAGGTAATCATGCTAATCATCAGATATTACCAAGACCTAAAACAGCAGATCAATCAGAAATAACAGCTACTGTATTTGATTTGATAGTATATTTATAAGCATTTTTTGGGTCTTTAGCTATTTCCTTGCAAGGTTCAGCAACTCATGGAGTATAAGCAAGAGATAAATCATCCTTATTTTTTAACTCTACTTTTGATTTAAAATCTATTTTTCATTTCAGTTTTTCATGTAAAACCAAACTTTCTTTAAAGTAATCCATTATTATTATTTTAATTAATTAAATTTCTCCTTTTTTTTGGATATAAAAAATTCTCCTCCCCTGACAAGGGGAGGCAAGGAGGGGTTTTCACTATTCTATATTTTTTAACATAAAAATAAAATTTTTCTTGTTATTTTATGTTAAAAAACTATTATAAAATTATTATTTATTTATATATTTTTTATGATTTCTTATTTAGTTAAAATATTTATATTATTAGCATTTAGTTTTTTTGTTATATATAACTATTATTTTTGAGCATGATCACATGTAGAAAATTTTGATTGATATCTACCTTATATAATAATTATGTGAATTATTTATGGTATTTATAAGTTTTTACAGCTTGATTTATTAGCACAAAAACAAAGCTTTTCTTTATTAAGAATAATATGATTTTTCTTTCTACATTTATTTGTACTATGTCTTTTGTATTTTTCATTTAATGATATACCTTTATCAAATTGATTACTACTATTTTGAAAAATAGTTTTTTATTTACTTTTGCCAACTTTAATACTATTTATTGCATATTGATTCTGAAAAAAAATATCATCTTGTATTAATTATTTAGAACAAGATAATAAAACATATAATTTTTTATTATCTTTGGCTCTATGATTTTTTTCATTTGTATTTTTAATTACAACTATAGGTATATTAGGTTTTTATAATATATGGGTTGTCTTACTTATACTGGGGGGATTTATAGCTTATTCATATAAGGAAATAATAGCTGCATTTAATTGAGTTACAGATTATAGTATAGAATTAGATGTTACGGAATGAAATTATATGAAGTTAATAAGTAGTGAGTTATTATTTATTATTTCTACACTTATTATAAGTACTACTTTAATAAATATAATTAGGCCTTTTCCTATTTGATGGGATGATTTATGAGCATATATGAACTATCCTCATTTATTTGCTGAAGCTGGTAGTATAATTTCTATTTGATGAATGCGTAGTTGGGAAGTTTTTACAGGTATAGGTTATATTTTTTCATGACCAACTCAAGCATTTTTTCTGAACTCAATTTGAGGAATACTATCTTTTATTGTACTTATTTTGGTTATTGGAGATTTAATAAAAACTACTAGTCCAAATAAAAAAAGTTTTTTCAATGTACCAATGTTGTTAGCTACTATTTTTATATCTATGCCTATGGTTGTTTTTCAACAAGCTAAAGATATGAAACTAGATGCATGATTATTTTTCTTAAGTGTAATAACTCTATATTTATTATTTAAATATTATTTAAATAAACAAAAGTATGAAAACTTAGAGATGAAAAAATGGTGAGGAATATTATTTGTTGTATGACTTTTATTATGATTTGCTTTTACTATTAAGTTTACATCATTATTACTTATATCATGAGCTTTAGCTCTAGTATTTTTTTCTAGACTATGATTTGCTTGACTTATTTGATACATATCTATTTATTTTGCAATATTTACAAAAGCAGATTTATGGAAAAAAATGAATGTAGTTGTTAACCCAGATAAAATACCATGATTTGAAACTAAATTTGCAATTATTTTTTGACTTTTATGATTATGATTTATAGCATATCAATTTCTGAAAACTGAAAAATCTACAATAAATAGATTTTTAAAAGAATTAGCAATAATTTTTGTATGAATAATTATTGCTATATTACCATGGTGAGTAAAAAATATTGTTAGTTCTTATCCTGATATTTGAGTATCTGCTGTATTATCATGAAAATCAGAAAGTTTTGTAATGGATAAAACATTATTAAAAACATCAGAAGAATTACAAAAAATTGAAGAAGAAAAAAAGGCTCAAAGATTAGCTAGTGATGGTACTATATGAAATGAGGACTGGTGAAGGTATTTAGGATATGAAAAATGAATAAATAACTACATAAAACTTCCATGGAATCTTACTATGCAAGTAAATCAAAAAGGAGAATTTACAGATATATGATTTATATTTTTAGCTTTATTACCAGTTATACTGTTATTTTTGCCTTACAGAAAGAAAAATTATGCTTTTTTAATAGTTATATTTTTACTACTTGAATTACTTATTTTTGTAAAATCTGAAGCTAAACCTATAAATATTTCTAATTTATCAGCTATAAACCAGGAAACAAAGGATTTTCTATTTGATAAAAATAATAAAGTATTTAAAGATAAAACAAATAATAAAGATATTTATGATATAGACTTTTTTAGTTATGTATCAAAAGATGATCTAAAAAAACTTGCTTGAGAAGATAATACTTATGAAACTCTTGAAAAAAAATCAAAAGAGCTTTTTTATAAACAAATAAGAGCTAAGGTAGAATCTGAATCAATAGAGAAAAAAATAACTTTAACAAATACTGATTTATATGACAAAGACTATGAATACTTAAAAGAATTAAAAAGTATAAGAGATTCTAGCTATTATTTTAGTTCAAAAGTAACATCTCTACATGTATTAGAATGATTAATTAAAGAATATGAAATAAAAGACTGACAAGCTTTAATAAATCTATGGAAAGAAAATAGATCTTTTAATCAATTGTTATCTGATAATTTTGCAAAATATAGTTTACCATGAGGTTATTTAGTAATATTAATATTATTTTTATTACCAGTACTATTTATATTTTTAGGATTAAAAAGAGATGATGTTGAAGAAAACATTGAATTATTTAAACTAAATACTGTGTTTGTTAGTTTTTATACATTTCTTTGGGTAATATCTGCATTTTGAGTTGTTTGGTATGGTATTACAATGTATTTTTCATTTTTGTTAGCAATTGGGGTAGCTTTATACTATACATCTAGTTATAATAGTACAGATGATGAAAATAGTATATTATTAAAAAAACTAGCATCAATAAGTATTGGAATTGTATTTTTGATTTATATTTGTTTTTCAATAATACCTCATACTTTTTCTAATTTTAAAGCAGCATCATATAATAAGTATAAGATGTGAAATGTTACTCAAGCTAGTGCACCATTTGTATACCATAAAGAATATTTAAAAATATTATTTGAATTGAATATTGCAGAAGATAAAAAAGAAAAATTTCTAGAAACTTATATAGATAAAGACATCATAGCTAGACTTCCAGATATAGTTACTATGGATATAGAAGAAATAAAAATTATACTTAATGAAGCAATAAAAAATAATAATAAATTATCAGGGCAAGCTGAAAGCTCTTTAGAAAACATTTATAAAAATATTTCAAATCCAGATAATGAATTTAAAAATAAATCTATCATATTTAGAGCATGAACATTTTTAAAATATCATATTTCTGAAAATAATAAAAGACTTATAGAAGATAGTTTACTATTTAGTTTTAATGATTATATTCATGATACAGATATATTTAAAACAATAGAAAATTTTAAAAAATTATGAGTAAGTCACTTACTTGTTGATCTAAATGCTGCAACTATTGATAGAGATAAAAGACATAACTTAACTAAAAGGTATGAAAAACTACTTACTACTTTTACAGCTGATGATTTAGAATTAATAAGTACTGATAGTAAGTGTTTAAAAGTTGCATATGAAGATTATAAAAAATCAGAAAAAAATAGTCATGATTTGAGTCAATTTATTACTATTGCTTGAGTAAACTATGAAAGCTACCAAGCTGATGGAACTCAAGTTGCTAGATGAGCAAAATTAATGAATTGTTATAAACTTATAAACAAATACTTCAAAGAGAAAAAAGTAGATAAAGATAATTATCCTTACTTATTAAATATTTATAATCATATTGAACATAATAAAAAAGATTATGATACTGATAACAAAGTTTATAAACTTTTACAAGATCAAGTAAAACATTGATATAAAGCATTGTTTAAGGTTAAATAAAAAAAGAGCTTTTTAAAAAGCTCTTTTTTTGTGTTTTATGATGTTTTGTGGTAAAATGTTAGTAAATATAAATTAATAGATAATTATGTTACTTGATTATAAAGAATATGTAGATTGATGATGTTCTGGCAATAGAGATGATATTTTTTTTGATGCATTAATTGTTAAAGAATTAAAATTAGATGAGAAAGAAAAAAATGTCCATTTTAATTGATGAGTAATATTACCAAACAAGTGAATCATTACTTCATGATATACAGGACAAATAGATAAGTTATATAATGAAACAAGTTTAATGTTTTATAATATTACTGAATGAGATTTTGAGAATATTATTAATTTAATATTAGAAAATAAAGAAATTCAAAATATAACTGTAGAGTATTTGTGAAAAAAAGATCAATCTTTAGAAAATATTATATTGTTTATAAAAATTATAAAATGATTGAATAAAGAACAATTAGAAATATTTAAAGAATATATCGAAAAATCTAAAAAAGAGAATAATTTATCATCATTTTTAATGATGGCTTACTTTTTTAGAAATAATGACTTTGATTTATATATTGCTTTATTAAAAGATAAAAATAGTAAAAAAATATTTGAAAATGTTCATATTTTAGAAAAATTGATTTTAGAGTTAGAAAAAACAGTAGAATGAGAAATATTAAAAAAGATTATTTATTCAAAAATAGAAGAGTTATTAGATAATGCTATTATGACTACTTTTAGAGAATCTTTAGAGAATAGATTATGAAATAATAATACAGAACATTTTGAAAAATTTTTACAAGAAATGGAAGAGTTTTCTACTGATATAGTTAAGTCATGAATATTTTTTAAAGAATTAATAAAATCAAAACAAAATAAACAATTGTTATCGATAGAGGATTTTAATAAATTATCACCTGATTTTGAAGTACAAAAATTAAATTTATGAAACTTAATAAAAAGTTCAGATGAACTAGATATGTTAGATGAGAATAATTACTTATATCCAGAACTATTTTGAGTAGAAGATTATAAAATGTTGTATGAAAATTATACTCAAACTTATTGAGATATTGATAAGTGATGGTTGTGAGTCAATTTGAGGTGAGTTATAAGAGATTTGGAAAATAAAGAAGCTATATTTTATATGATGAGAGATAAGAAATCAAGAGAGTTATTAGCTATATGTAAAACAAAGGATTTAATAGATAATATTTGTTATATTTGAACTCATTATGTTTCAGAAAAATATAGGAAAAATTTTAGTGTTTGATGATATGTAATGAATTTAGCTTTACAGGAAAATAGCCATAAAGATATTGTATGAGCTGTATCAAGAAATAATTTAGCTTGTATGAGACATTTTAATTATTGATGATATATATCAGGTTGATTTGTAATAGAAAAAGATAAAAAGTGACAAAGTAAAAAATGATTACAAATGGTTTTTGATTGATGATATAATTGATCAAGTAAATATGAAACAAAAAATAAAAGTAAATACAATGATACTTATTTAAAAAGTTTAGTTTGAAAAAAAGATTTATGATTTTTTGTAGAAAAACTAGATTCTAGAGAATGAAAAGATCAAGATTTTGTAAAAACTTGTGAAGAATATTTTTCAAAATGATATGTTTTAACTAGATTTTTTTATAAAAAAATATGATTAGATTTTGATACTGAAGAAACATATGTAGTTTTTGAGAAGAGTAAAGAAGAAAATCAATTTTTCAATATATAAAAAGAATATAAGGATTATAGTAATATATCCTTATATTTTTTATTAGTTTCAAAGTTAGTTGCATAATTCCAAGCTAGTTTGAATAATGATAATGCAGCATTTTTTATATTTTCATTTTCTATAATAACTCAAGTCATATCTCATTTTTTATATGAAAAATAAGCAACTTTATTTCAATAAATATGTGTACATGTATCAAAAGGGAAATTTTGTTCAGGTACTAATAGTGAAACTCTATTAACTAGCTCATCATTTTCTCTATATTTTTTAGATTTTTTGTTATCATTAAAAAGTACTTTTGTGTGAATTCTTGTTCTAGATCTTTTTATTGTATAATCATTATTTAGGTAATCAAGAATTTTAGGGTGAATATCATCAGTTATATCTATAGCTCAGTAAATATCTTGATTTACTTTAAATACATCTTCAAACATCTCTATTATTCAATCTACTCAAGTATAATATTTTACTTTTGGTACTTTTGAATATGGATTTTTTAATTGTTTTAAATCTGAAATAATACTATTAGCTTTTTGCATTTTTTTATCTATCTTGTTATATTCTTTATTTAACATAGTAAGTATTTTTTCAGGATCTTTGGGAGAATAAACATTTCCATTTGGTGTTTCTATCATCGATAAAAGTCACTTTTCAACTAGTTTTCAACAAATATATTGAGTATTAGATCTTGCTATATTAGTTTTTTTTCATATTAATGATGCTACTTGTGGTCACATACTTATAGATGCCAAATATACTTTGACTTCATTCTCTTTTAATCATAAATCCTTTAATATTTTTGTTATTTGTTCCATTTTTTCTTTAAAATTATAGATATATACATCAATATTATACTATTTTAACTCTGCTGTCAAAACTTTTTTGGCACTTTTTTGTTTGTATTTTAAGCCAATACTCTAAGTTAATTGTTTTAATTACTATACAATAAATAGTAAATAAGTCAATTTAATTATAATAGGGGGCAAGTAAAGGAAAGAAATTTAATAATTAATTTTTTATTATGAGTATAATTAATACTATAACAGATAGATTGGAGGATGAGACAAGAGGGTTTAAGGATGTACTTTCTGAAAAAGTATGAGAAGTTGTTGAATCAATAGATAATAAAGTTTTTTCTATAAGAATGCATAAACATAATAAACAAATGCAAAAATCAAGAGAAAACAGGGAAATGTTAATTACATTATTAGTATCTCAAGGTTATTTTGAAATAAAAGGACAATCTGATATATTGAATTACCTAAATTTATTACCAAAAACTTGAATAAATATTAATTGAAATATGTATAAAAGATATCAATTAAAAAAAATATTATGGGATATTATTGAATGAAACTGGAAAAATCAGAAAGATTTTCTAGATAAAATAACTATTATAGCATTAGCTATAGATCAAGCAAAGGTTTTAAATAAATAATTTTAATTTTTAATAAATAATAAATATGGAAACAAGTAATAATATGTATAATCTTTGACCAACTTATGAGTCAGATGTACTAATGGAACTACCAGGTTTTAAATGATATTTAGGTTTAATATCTAAGAGTGAATTAGTAGAAAAAATAATAAATACTGATATAATATTTCATTATATTTCAGAGTTTATAAAAACAGCTCCAGCTGAACTTGATTTAAGTTTTGTTTTACAAAGTGAAAATTCTGAAAAAGTAGAAGAATTTTTAAAAACAAAACTACAAACTTTAATGAGTTACAGTGATACTGAAGAATGATATGAAGCTTATGAAGCATATATAAAACAAGAATTACATAAAGTTGAAGAGGAAAAATTACTAGAGTTTTATTCTGATATAGAATGAATGGAAGCATTAAATAATATAATGTTTGAAAATATTGAAAACTCACCTTTTTATGAAATGATTACTTATTGAAAATATGATGAAACTAAATATCAAAAGAATCTTTCAAAATATGATATAAGTATTGAAGATTATAAAAAAGCATGTAAAGAAGTAGAAAAAGATAGGAAAGAGCAAGAAAAACTAGAAGAAGGAAGTTTTTCTGATAAAACTAATGATATTATAAATTATTCTAAATGATCAGTTGAAGATGCATTAGTAAATACATCTAGGGATTATATGTAAAATATAATAAAATAGTAAACCTCAGGTTTACTATTTTATTAACTCAACTACATTTAATTTAGTATCAGAAACTGTTGTTTCTAGTCATTTATTTATAAAATCTTTTAGATTTTCTACTTCTTTTATGATATATTTATGAATGTAAGGATGTGTTTCTTTAGAAATATTATAAAAATATTTTTCTGTTTCTTTTATTTTTCTGTAAGCTTTTTCTAGATTTTTCTTATTCCATTCATGATATATCTCAGAAGTTTGCAAATTGTCTATTCTATCCCAAAATTTGACTTCTAATGATTCTAAACATATTTTAAATATTCTTTTATCAGTATATCTTAGACCATATTTTTCTGAAATTTCTTTTGCATGTTTGTAAAAAGTTTCTAAGTCTGTCATATGTCAGAAAAAAGCTTCATTTCTTCTATTTTTGTATTCAGGATTTTTTTCTAGGAGTCTATAATTATCATATGCTACCCACTCATCAGGAGAAATATGTTTTTCTTTTTCTTGCCAATCTAGCTTATTATATTCATCCCAAGAAAGTCTATTTTCTCAATATTTTTTCTTATGATTTTGTTTTCTAAGTAAAAAATTGTCACTTAGTAGGTTTTTTCTATTTAAAATTCATTTGTTATGGTCAGCTCAAGCTTGTTTTATTGATTCAAATAATTTATAATCATCAGAAAAAGGAACTATAAAATTTGAAAAAGGGTCTTTACTTAATAATTCAACTCATAAAGCAACCTTTGAACAACCATGAGTTTCTTCTATCCAAAAAAAGCTTATATCAGTATCTTCTATTATATCATGATACATAGAAATAAGTACTTTAGCCAAAGATGGGGAAGTAGATTTTTGTAACATTAGATGAGTTACTCTGATTAGGTGGTCAAAGTATCTTCATCAAGTATTTCTTGTAATATTTTGAAATTTTGCTTTTGCAGTTCAGTATGCTCAATTAAAAAACTGCATCAGATATTCTTTTTCTTCCTCTGTTGCATTACTTTTGTCAAAGATAGTATTTTTTACTTCATCATATAATTTTTCAATATGTCTTTTCCTAGAAAATTCAGTATTATTATTATATTCAATAAAGTTATTTGAAATACTAGCTTTTCAATCATTTCATACTTCAAACAAATTAACCATTAATTTAAAAATATTAATAATTACAATTATTTAGATGTATAATAATTAAAAAATATAAAAAGTCAAGTATAATTACTTGACTTTTATTTATTTAAAACACTTTTTGGATACTTTTCCCAAAATTTTTCTCTGAATTCTTCATATTTATTAGCTAGAATTGCTTCTCTAGCTCTTTTTCATAGGTTGATAAGGAAATATAGATTATGGTAGCTTAAAAGCTGCATTCATAGCATTTCTCATTCAGCTATAAGATGTCTTATATATCACTTTGTATAGTTTTTACAAACTTTGCAATCACAACTATCATCAACAGGAGTTTTATCTAGTTTGAATTTTTCATTTTTTACTTTTATATTACCATAACTAGTAAAAGCAACTCAGTGTCTTCAAAGTCTTGTTGGTAATACACAATCAAACATATCAATTCATCTATAAATTCACTCAACCAAGTCCTCAGGCGTTCAAACTCACATTAGATATCTAGGCTTATTTTCAGGGAGTTTATCCTTTAATACATCCATTATTCTGTACATATCAGCTTTTGGTTCTCATACTGATAATCATCAAATAGCAATTCAGGGAGTATCTAGCTTTCAAATAAACTCAGCAGATTCAGCTCTTAGGTCATCATAAATAACACCTTGAACAATAGGGAATAGAGCTTGTGGGTACAATCAATCCTTTTCTCTTTTTTTATTATTTTCTTTCCATCTTTTTACACATCTTTCTGCCCACCTATGAGTTCTTTCCATAGCAGCTCTTGCATACTCTTTAGTTGATTGTCATGGAGCACATTCATCAAATGCCATAATTATATCAGCTCATATATTTGATTGAATATCCATTACGTTTTCAGCATCAAAATAATGTTTAGATCAGTCTATAAAACTTCTAAAATGTACTCACTCTTCTGTAATTTTAACTAAACTTTCATTATTTTTGTAACCATTTCACTCAGTTTGTCATAGTGAGAAAACTTGGAAACCTCAAGAGTCAGTAAGTATTGGTTTATGATAATTCATAAAATTATGAGCACCTCAAAAATCTTTAACAATTTTATCTCCAGGTCTTAGGTATAAATGATAAGTATTATTTAGAATAATTTCAGCTCATATTTCATCTAACTCTTCATTGTGGATTCATTTTACAGTTGATTTAGTTCAAACAGGCATAAAAATAGGAGTTTTAAAACTACCATGAGCTGTATTAAACTCTCAGGCTCTTGCAAATCAATCTGTATTCTCTAATTTAAAATCAAACATTTTTAATTAATAATAAAAAATAATATATAATAAAAATATTTTAATAAAAAGTTTTTGAGACTAACTAATTACTTAAAGTAAGAGCTTCGAAAAAACTTTGTTTAAATATATTTTTATTATAAAGTTTGCTGAATTATATTCAAAAATAAAAAAAAGCAAATAAAAAATAGCTTATATAAGCTATTTTTTATTATTTAGTTCTTCTGATAAAGTATTTAAGTTTTCTTGTTTTTGTATATTTCTTTCATGTTTTTGAGTATCGGTATAATATTTATGTTCTTTTAAAAATTCTATAGTTCAGTTAATCCAATCTGAATAATCTATTTTAATATCTTTAATTAACTCAATCTCTTTTTTTAGAGAATGATTTATTTCAAAAAATTCTTCTCATCATAAATTATCTAAATCTGCATCTTTTATAATTTTTTCATAAATATTTTTTGGCTTGTATGTTACACTAGTTGCTAAAATTATTTCTTCTATTTTTTTTATTTTTCCACTAGGGTACAAAACGCTTTTTAAATAATTTTGTGCTATTTTTGCTCAAATAGGTTCATTATAGTCATATTGTAATATGAAACCTGCATCATGGAATAAACCAGATAAAGCAAGTATTTCTAAATCAGAATCACAAAGTCATTCTTTTTCTCATAAATAAACAGCTCTTTTACTTACATCTTTTGCATGCTTAAAATTATGATAATAATGGTTTTCTAGAGGTTCTAGAAGATTATTAACATATTTTTTGGCTTTATTTATTATATGAGAATTCATGCTTTTTATCTAAAAATTATTTTTATAATATCATTATACGCTATTATTAAACTTAATGCAATTAAAAAGACAAAAAATGCAAAATGTATAAATCATTCAGTTTTTTCATTAATGGCTTTTCTTCCAAAAATACGCTCTATTAGACCATTTATAGTAATAAAAATAAATCTTCATCAATCAAGAGCAGGAATTGGAAGTAAATTAAATACTCAAAGGTTGATTGATATAATAGCTCATAGTACTACTAAAAACTTTATTCACGCACTTAAAGAATTACTTACAAAGTCAACTATTCAAATGGGTCAACTTACTTGTTTTATAGCCTCTTCTCTCTCTTTAGGAGTTTCAGGATTAAATATTTTTTTAACTAGTATACCAATTCATTTAAATGTTAATAATGCTTGATTATAAGTTTCATAAAATCAGTACTTGATAGAATCAGTTAAGTTATAATTATATTCAAAGTTATTATTTACTTTTATGTTTTCTGAAATATAAGATCAAATTTTTCATTTTCACTCTATATTTTCAGGAGTTATATTTAGCTCTATTTGCTTATTTTCTCTTGTTATTAAAAATAGGAGTTCTTTTTCAGGATTTTTTGAAATAATATCAATTAATTCTTTTGAATTTGTTATATTTGTTGTTATATTTTTATTAGTTTCTATTTTTGTAACTAAGTCTCAAGCTTTCATTCACACCTTTTCTGATAGGCTTTTTTCTACAGGAGTTAATAGTACTCAAGGATTTTTTATCAAAATTCATGATTCTATTGCTTGCTCATAATTAGGAATCAGTTTTAGGTCTAAGTTTGTCTCTATTTTTGTATTGATTCATAATGGTTTAATTCAGATAAAAAAAAGTATAGAAAATATTATTCAAGCAAGTAAAAAGTTCATAAAAACTCAAGCTAGAATAATAATTGCTTGTTGCCAAGCAGGTTTATTCATTAAGTTATAACTAGCTCTATTTTCTTGTAATTTTTCTAAAATCTCTTGCTTATCTTCATCAGAAACTATATTTCATTTACTATCAAAAATATCTTTTTCTTTTAAAATATCAGTTTCTAAATCCTTGTTATTATATAGTTCTTTTTTATTATCATAAACTAAAAAAGTATTAGGCATTTCACCAGTTAATTTAACAAATCAACCAATAGGAAGCCAGTTTAGACTAAACAAAGTTCACTTTTTATCTGTAAACAATTTTTTTGCTCTAGGAGGTATACCTAAACCAAATTCTTCAACCTTTACTCAAAATTTTCTAGCTGAAGCAAAATGTCCCCATTCATGAACTAGTACTATGATTGAAAACATTATAATTGATACAATTATTCAGATTATTATCATTTTTTTTTGTTAATAAATATTTCATTTTCAACCAAGTATATAAAAAATTATGAAAAATACTAATTTTTATTTCAACTTTTT
>CAYFPB010000012.1:0-24414 GCA_964344895.1 uncultured Candidatus Peribacteria bacterium
CTTAAAAGATTCAGAATATAAAATTCCAAAAAAGCAACTAGAAACAATTAGATCTATGATATGATATTCAAGAGTAAGTAAAACTAATGAAAAACCTATAGATATAGAAACTAAAATAGAAAAAACACTATCTGACTTAAAAGTATGAGAAGTAGTAAATAGACATATACTTAGTAATACAGTAGATGCTGAAGTAACTGAAATTGATACAAAGTTAATAAAATGTAAGTATATTTTATGAAATCAAGAGTTTGAAACATGTTTTTCTAAAGATACAGGTTATAGAGTAAATAGTAACTGAAAAGAAATAGAACAATCATATATAACAATAAAAAATGACTAAAACAAAGTTTTAGTCATTTTTTTTATAAATCATCCAACATATCTAATACATCTTCTGCATTATCTGCTTTTTCCTTAGCCTCTTCTTCTTTAATTTTTTTCTTAGAATTTTTCATTTGGTATTCTTGCCATTCAATTAAATGCTTTTCATTTAGGTTTTTTATTTCATCTTGATATTTTTCTTCTAGTTTTTCAAGTTTTTGTCTTTCAGTATCTAAGATATTATATAATCTATCTATTTGTTCATCAGTCATAGAAGGCATTATATCAAACCAATATTGTCTTTCATCATCTTCCATTGATTCTGTATTTAAGATAAGTCATACTAGCTCTTCATAATTAGCTTGTATTTCATCAGTAATATTAAAAGTTTTTCAGTTGTGTTTTATTTCAGCCATATTAAATTTTATTAATTAAATATTAGTATTTTTTATAATATATTATCATTATATCATTTTTTATTAAAATTTGCAAAAAAAAATTAAAAATATATAATAAAAAATATTATTAATCATTTTTTATTATGAATTTATTTTATATTTGAGCATTTTCATTGGTATTAGCTTTTTTATGGTGAGTATTTGTTGTAGCAAAAATTCATGCTTATAAGTTTAAAGCCTTTTCAAAAAAAATACCAAAGCTAACAAATCTATTATTTATTGCTTTATTATTATTATCATTATTATGATACTCATTAATATTAGTTGGAGAGTCAGATAATACTACAACAAAAGTAAATAAAACTAAAAAAGTAGATTATATAGATTATTAATTAATAAATAAATTATGACAATTTTTACAAAAATTATAAATAAAGAAATACCAGCTGAAATAGTATATGAACAAGATGATATTATTGTTATAAAAGATATTAATCCACAAGCAAAAACACACTTATTAATTATTCCTAAAAAAGAAATTCCAACTATTAATCACTTGGAAGAATCTGATAGATGAATAATAGCTGAAATGTTTTTTGTCGCTAAAAAAATAGCTTCAGACTTATGAATAAGTGAATGATATAAATTAAATTTTAATGTTTGAGAAAAAGGTGGGCAAGAAGTTATGCATATCCATCTACATCTATTATCTAATATTTAATAATTATGAATAAAAATAAACTAATATTTGCTATAATTTGAGCAATAGTACTTATTGTAATCATATTTCTTGCTTTAAATTTAAAACAATGAAGTAATCAAAATACTACTAAATCTTCTTCATTATGATCTTTTAATATTTGGATGATGTGATCTGATAAGTCAAAAGCTAAAAAAGTAGTTGAATCATTTAAAAAATTGAATCCAGATTATAAGGACGCTAATATTCAAGTAGAAGCTTTTTCTAGTTATGAAGATTATAACTATGCTTTAAGCTCAGCTATATTATCTGGAAAATGACCTGATGTGTTTGTATTAAATAATAATGAAAAAAATAGTATATTTTCTAATCAGGTTTTAGGGATAAATCCTGATCTAATAAACCCAAATGATTTTAGAAAAAAATATAAGTGAGTTTTTGCTGATGATTTAATTTTATCAACTTGAGAAGCAAATGAAAAGATAGAATTTTTAGCAGGAGTACCTGTATGATATGAATCTTTAGGAATATTTTTTAATAGAAGATACTTAAAAGCTACAGATATAGAATCAATATCTTCTTTAAATAATAAAATATCTGATATAAAGGATAGAAAGCCAAATATTGTTCCAATAGCTATTGGAAATTGATCAACTGTACCTTTTGTATCTGATATAGTTACTCAATTTTTTATGCTTGAGGACTGAGTTTCTTGATTAAAAGATATAGCTTGAAATAAATTAAAACAATGATTAACTTCTTATTTACTTTATTGAGATACTAAGTGATATAATCAGTTTGATTCTAAATTTGTAGAATTAACAAATCTGTGACAAAATTCTATTGATTTGTTTAGTAGGTGAGAGACTTTTATGGTTGTATGATATCCTAGAATGATAGAAGAGATAGATAGTAAATGATTTAGTAAAAGTTTTTTATTAGCATCTGCTTTTCCACATTATTTTTCTGGTGCTGGTAAAACATTGGTTAATTATGATTATTTTGTAATTAATAAAGATACTAGACAACAAAAGATGGCTGAAGACTTTTTGCTATATTTATCAAGTAATATTTGAGCTCAAAACTATTTAGAATCATTTGCTTATTATCTTCCTGCTTTATTATCATTGGAGTCAGATATGTTAGATTCTAAAATACATCCAAACTATTATGTATCTTTAAAAGATTTTTATTCTACTGAACATGAGCTTTCAAGTTTTAATAAGGGGATAAGAGAGTTGTATGATAGAAATATTATTCAGATACTTGATAATTCTGCAAACTACCAAAGCTCTTTTGAGAAGTTTAGAAGCAGTATTTTATGTAAAGAAATAAAGATATCTACTTTAGAAAATTTATCTGTAAATTGTGATTAATAAAGATTGATTTTGTTATATACATATTCCATTTTGTACTAGTAAATGTAAGTATTGTAGATTTGCTTCTGTTTGAAAAATTGATGAATTAAAAATTGATTTATATATAACACATTTATTAAAAGAAATAAAAAATAATAAAATAGACTTTAAAGAACTAAAGTCTATTTATTTTGGTTGATGAACTCCTTGAGTTTTAAGGATTAAGCATTTAGAAAATATAATTAATACTTTAAAACAAAATTTTTGTTTTGATGATAATATAGAAATAACTATAGAGGCTACTCCTATAACAGTAACAAAACAAAATCTAGAATGATGGAAAAAAATATGAATAAATAGGCTTAGTATTTGAGTTCAAAGTTTAAATGATAAAGCTTTAATTGAAATATGAAGGTGAGAGAAGTGAGATATAATAAAAACTCTAAATTTATTAACCCCTCCCAGCCTCCCCTTGTCAGGGGAGGAGCTAAATATTTCTATAGATTTTATCATTTGACTACCTTATGTAAAAGCTTGATGAGTAAAAAAAGATATAGAATATGTTTTAAATAATTATAGCTTTATAAAACATATATCTGTTTATATGCTTGAAGAATATTATTACCCAGATAACTGGAAAGATATATCATTAAATCCTGATGAATATTTAGTTGAATATGAAGAAATAGTAGAGTTTTTGAAGAAAGAATGATTTAATAGGTATGAAATATCAAATTTTTCAAAAAAGTGATATGAATGTAAACATAATAAAGCTTATTGGAATCATTCAGAAATGCTAGCTTATTGATTAGGGGCTCATGGTTTTATAAATGGTGAAAGGTATAGTAATAGTGAAAGATTCATTGATTATTATAGTAAAGAGTGAAAAATAGTAGAAAAACTTGATAGTGAAGATATGTTTTTAGAAAAAATAATGTTTAATTTAAGAACTAATTGATTAGATAAATCCCAAATAGAAAAATTGGATAATGAAAAAATAAAATATTTTATTAATGATTGATATTTAGAAAAAAATAAAGAAAATATTTGTTTAACAAATAAAGGAGTACTAGTTTTAGATTATATATTAAAAGAAATAATAAAATAAAAAAATAATAATTCATCCCCACTTCGTGGTACTTACTTTAATACTAAAGGAAGAAAGTTGTTTATAGTTTTAACATGTAAAAAAGGCTCCCTTTAGAATTAAAGGGAGCTGTCCGAAGGACTGAGGGATTATTTTTCTTTACTTAAAGCTTCTTTGAAGTGTTCAAATAAGTGATTAATTAAATCATCTAGATTTTTGTAATCCTCTCTTTCGAATCTATAAGAATGTCCATCTAAATTTGCTTGAATTTTACCATCAAACAGACCTTTTTTATTTTTATCTACTGATAGTTCAATAGTTCCTTCAGCATCCTTTTTATCAAATTTATTTAAGTAGTGGTCTAATTTGTTTTCTAGATTTTCAGCTACTAATCTTTCAACAACTTCCTTAGATTCTATAAGTTCATTTCAAACATGTAATTTTATTTGTATTTCCATAAATCTTGTTATTATATATTAATGTACTAGCTATTTTAATAAACATTTTTTTAAAATCAAGAAAAAAATAAAAAATTTGTTGAAAAATAAAAATTATTATGTATAAATAGGTATATTAATTTTTAAAGATTAAAAAAATAGAAAATGACTAAATATATTAAAACTATATGACTTGAGATACATGTAAGAGTAAAATCTGAAACAAAAATGTTTTGTGGATGTAAAAATGCAGTAGCTTTAGCACCAGAACCAAATATAAATACATGTCCTGTTTGTATGTGATTTCCTGGAATGTTACCAACTTTAAATAAAGAAGTTGTAAGACTATGACTTATTTGATGAATGATGATGTGATGTGATGTAAATAAAAATTCTAGATTTGATAGAAAGACATATTTTTATCCTGATAATCCAACAGCTTATCAAATTACACAATTGTATGAACCAATTGTATGAAAAGGTAGTGTAAAAGTAATAGTAAATGAGCAGGTAAGAGAATTTGCTATACATCATATGCACTTAGAAAATGATGCAGGTAAACTTATACATGCATGATGAAAAACTCTTTGTGATTACAATAGAGCTTGAAGCCCTTTAATGGAAATAGTAACTGATCCAGTTTTCCATGAAAAAGAAGAAGTAATGGAGTTTTTAAAAGAATTACAAAAATTAATGAGAGCAGCAGGAGTAAGTGATGCTGATATGGAAAAATGACAATTAAGATGTGATGTAAATTTATCTATAGCACCAGAATGAGCTACAGAGTTTTGAAATAGAACAGAAACAAAAAATGTTAACTCTTTTGCAGCTATTGGTAGAGTAATAGATCATGAATCAAGAAGACAATTAAAAATAATAGAATCTTGAGGAGTGGTAGATCAAGAAACAAGAGGTTGGGATGATGATGCTGGTACATCAAAAACACAAAGATCAAAAGAAGATGCAATGGATTATAGATATTTTCCAGAACCAGATTTATTAGAGTTAGTTTTAGATGATGAGTTTATAGAAGAAGCTAGAGCAGCTTTACCAGAATTACCTATTGAAAAAAGATTAAAATATTTAAGTGAATATAAATTATCTTCAGACGATGCTAGGCTATTAACTGTAACAAGAGATTTAAGTGAGTATTTTGACAACTTAGTTGAGTTAACAAAAGATCCAAAAAAATCATGTAGTTATATTACTACTATATTACTAGCTATGATTAATGAATCTGAAGAAATAAATAGTGTATCTGAATTAAAATTTGATATTAAAGAATTAGCTAGAGTTATAGAACTTGTAAATGGTGATGAATTATCTTCAACTAATTCTAAACAAGTAATAGAAGAGTTATTTAATAATGGTTGAGAGGCTGATATAATCGTTGATGAAAACAACTTAAGACAGAAAAATGATATGTGAGCTTTAGAGGCTATTGTTGATGAAGTAATAGCTAATTGTTCTAAACAAGTAGAAGATTATAAGGCTTGAAATACAAATATATTTTGATTCTTTGTATGACAGTGTATGAAGGCTTCAAAATGACAAGGTAATCCAAAAATATTTAATGAATTACTAAGAAAAAAACTAGATTAATTAAAAAAAGCAAGAAAAATAACTTTTTTCTTGCTTTTTTTATAAAATATAGTTATAATATAGTTATAATATATTTTTAAACTATATTTTATGACTTCACAAGTAGTAGTAAATATTGATACTGAACTAAAAAAGAAAGCTATGTTTATGGCTAAAAAAGAAGGTCTTACAATGAAGGCTTTAATGAGTTTTTTGTTAAAATGATATGTTGAAAAAGACATAAGCTTATGAGCTAGATATAATAAAAAATGTCATAATGATATTGAAATAATTCCATGGTCAGATGATGAATTAGATTCTTTAAATAATGATATAGAATTAAAAGAACTAGAATGAAAATTTAATAAGTTAATTGCAGATAAATGAATATTATCATAACTGATACTTTTGAAAAAGAATTTAAAAATATCTTTAAAAGTGAATCTTTACTATTAACATTTAGTAAAAAACTAAAAAAAGTAGAAAGAATAAAATTAAAGCATCCTTTAGAAAAAATAAAATTTAATTTTTCTTGAATTTCAATTAGATGAATAATTTTTATATGAATAGGTGATAATCTTTTACCTATATTTATAGTAAAAAAATCTGATAAAAGATTTTGAAATAATTTAATCTTAAATAAAGAGGTTCAAATACTATGTAAAAATAAATTAAAAAAGTGTTTATTGGACTTTGAAAATGATAAATTCAAGCTATTTTAAATAGAAAAAAACTAGATTAATTAAAAAAATCTAGTTTTTTGTGTCTATTTTTTGCATGAGATTCAAAAATATGTTAAAATAGTTTTAGTTAATTAATTTAAAAACAAAAAATCATGATTTTATTAAGAATACAAAACTTTTTTAAAAAACATAAAAAAACATTTTATTATGTATTTTTCTTTGCTTTAGTTTATAGTTTTATGGTGGATAGTACTTTTGCAATGGATAAAGGTGAATTAGAAGAGCTTAAGAAAACTTTAGGTAACTGGGTTGAATGATGATTAAAAATGGTGAGTGTAATCGTTGCTTTACTTACTTATTTAGCAACAGTTTTCTTATCTCCATCATGGTTAAATGGTAGTTTATTTGGATTAAATACATATTTTAGAGAAATCTGGATTTTAGTTTCAAATGTAGTGTATTTCATATTTGCATTTTTACTTATATGGATAGCGTTTATGAATATCATTTGAAAAAATGCAGATCAATATCAATTAAAACAAGCTTTACCTAAGTTTATAGTATGAGTATTAATAGTACCTTTTTCATGGTTTTTAGTACAATTAATTTTATCAATATCAGCAATACTAACTGTTTGAGCTTTAAGTCTTCCTTTTTCTACTTTTGATAATTATAACTCAGAACTTAAAAAAGTAACAATACCACAAAATCTTATAATTGATTTTAGTTCTATAGCTGCTACATGAGGTGAGGATTGAGCTAAAGCTTGAGAGGGGACAGGGGAGTGAGAATCTAAAAAAACTATAGATAAACAATTTATTAAACCAGATTGAAAGCCTATACCTGTTACTAATTTGACATGAGAAGGTAGTTCTATTACATCAATATTTTGAATAATATCTCTGTATAGTTATGGTATTTTATCCATAGATGCTACAGATGATATTACTAGTGAACAGATTACACAAAATGTTACAAATTTATTTGATTTAGTAGTTAAAATAATTTTTGATTTCCTTTTTGTATTTATATATTCTATATTAATCATAGCTTTATGACTTGTACTCATGGTTAGATGAATATATATATGGATATATACTATGATGTCACCAGTGTTTGGTCTTATGTATTTTTTTGATAAAAAGGATTGATGATGAGATTGATTTTTTGCAAAATTTAACTTAAAAGAATTTATAGCTTTAGCTATGGTTCCTGTTTATACTATGCTTGCTTTAAGTTTTTGATTACTATTTTTATATATAGTATGAACATGAATGACAACTGCAGGATCTACTGATTGAGTACAAGTTACTACTAATAAATTAACTATCTGATGAGATGAAGGGCTTTCATTGATTTTCAAATGAACAACTGGTACTGTAAGTGAAAGTGTTTGATTCATGAAAGCATTATGAATATGAACTTTATGAGTTATATGATCTCTTATAATAAAAGTATTTGGTATAGTTGTCCTATGGTGAGCTGTAATGGCAGCACTTAGATCATCAGACATCACCAAAACAATCGTCCAACCACTACATGACTTCTGAACAAAAGTATGATCAATTGCCACATCAGCACCAGCTAATGTACCAATATTTGGAGGACAAAGTATGAAGAGTATGGGGGCATGAGCAGCAAATATACAATCTCATATTGATAGTGCTCAAAGTAAAAAATGACTTGAATTGGCTGAGCCTTTTATTTGATGAAATGAAAAGGATAAAAAATACAGAGAATTAGGTACTAATGCTCCAAGTGATAAATTTGCAGCACATAGAAATGTTGAATCAATAATTTGAGTATGAGATTCTAAAGATATTTCTAATAGTACAGAAGCTATTAAATGATTATCTAGAAATATTGAAAAAATGATGGAGTGAGGTCTTATTACTCGTAATACTGAAGTAGAAGAAGCATTGAATAAATTACGTAATGCAAAATGAAATGCTCAAGCAGTTAGGGAAGCATTAGCAATATTTGATAGTAATTCAACAAATGATAATTATACAGTATTATGATGAAGTAAAAAAATTAGAGATGCATGACAAGTTGATGAGTATACATGAACTAAATGAGTTAAAAGTAGTAAAATTAATAAATTTGAAAGTCCTGAAATCATTGATTGATGATATAAAGTACTTGGTATGAAGGTTAGTATTGAAAACTGAGTAGTAACAAATGACTGAGATTATAAAGAGTTTGCAAATAGGTTTATTGAACAATGACAATTCTGATTATTAACACAAACAGAATTTAATAATAAACTTGATATGATGAGATTAACTGATCCTGAAAAAAAGAAATTTATAACAGAGATTAAAAAATATATAAAAGATTGAAAGTATGTACAAGACTGATCATGAGATTGAAATTGATTATTTATAGAAGAATAAATAAAAAACTAAAATCCTTAAGGATTTTAGTTTTTTTGTGAGAACTTTTCGATGAACTCATTTATTTCCATTATTTCAACACTATCATAGTTAAGTTTTTTGATTCAAAGTTTTTCTATGCTTGGGATGAGTAGATATTTTTTGTGTGAGTTTCAGATCTTAAGAAGTTTGTTTACTTCTTTTCTTAGTTCATCTTTTCTTGTTTCATAAGAAATATGAATATAAAGTTTTTCTTTACTTGTTTCAAAAACTCTTTCACAGTAGAAACTGAAATCAAATTTTCAGTTGGTACCTCAATAAATAGTATAATTGTTATAGTATAGTATATTAAAAATCAAATTTTCAGTAAGAATATTTTTGTCTACATCAAAATTTAGTAAACTATTTCTTATTCAGTTATCAGTGAAATAATATTTAGCTTTTGATGCAATAGTTTTGTTTGTCTTTAAATCAAATTTGAAAACTTTTTTAATTATTCTAGATTGAATAGAGTAGTCTATATAATCGATAATAGTTTTTAGAGAAATATTTTTTACTTCATTTACTATTGAGTGAAACTCTCTATATGAAAGATAAGTATCTATTTTTCATAATGTTGTTAATGTATAGACATATAAATCTATATTTTTCACTGAAAAACCTTTACATATATCATGTAATAAAATATCACTAGTACTAAGCTTTAAAAATCTTTTCTTTTGGAATTCTTGCTCTAAGATATTTATATTGTATGATGCTCCATAATAAGATATTTCTTCAATTTTGTTATAGTTTATATTATTGTAACTAGCTCAAATTTCTATTTCATCAACACCTCAAATAACTACATTATTTCAAATTAAAATTACTTTGTATCATTCATTGTATATTTTTTCAATAAAATCTTTGATTCATTCTATGTTGTAGACATTCTCTAAAATAACTATTTTAGGTCTTTTGTATATCTGTACATACTTATTTAGTAAAATTTCTACATCTTGATTATTTTTGATTGTTTCATCTAAATCATCATTTTTATTAAAATAAAAATATCAAGCTTCCGTTTTGGTTTTATTTAAAAATTCTTTTATAAAGTTAAGTTTTCAAAAGTTTCTAAGTCACTTTATAATTACAATTCTTTTTTCATTTAAGATACTTGCAACTTGCTCAATTTTTAGGGTATTTGTATCAATAAATGATTCTTTATTTAAAATAAAAAAATTAAGTCTATTTTTTTTCATGATAATTTTATAATTATATAAGTAAAGATGTATAAAAATATAAAAAATACAATTTCTATAAAAATAATATTTAAAAATACAAAAAGTCAATTAAAAAATAGAATTTTAGTTATTTTTACTTTATTTTTTCTTATTTTTGTATATAATAATAAAAATATTTATTAAAATAATGTATGGAAGAAAAATTAATAGAATTAATACATAAGGTATTATTAGAAAAATATAATATAGATTTGTCTGAGATAAAACTAGAAACACCACCAAAAAAAGAATTATGAGATTTTGCTTTTGGTTGTTTTGTTTTAGCTCGTGATTTAAAAAAATCTCCAGCAATTATATCTGAAGAATTAATAGATTTATTAAAAGGAAGTTATTTAATAAAAGAGCTAAATTCCGCTTGACCTTATTTAAATATTAAATTAAACAAAGATATTTATACTAAACAGTTTTATGAATTATACAGTAATAAATCTGAATTGGTTAAAAAAATATGAGAATGAAAAACTATTGTTATTGATTATATATGAGCAAATGTTTGAAAGCCTATGCATATAGGGCATATGTGTACTCCAAACATATGACAAGTGCTTGTAAATCTATATAGAAAACAATGATATAATGTAGTATCTGATAGTCATATTTGAGATTGGTGAATTATATTTGGTAAGCTTATTTTAGCTTACAAGTTATGGTGAGATGAGTCAAAATTAAAAGAAAATGCAGTTGATTACTTACTTGAAATGTATGTAAAAATAACTGAAGAAGTTGAAAAAAATGAGGACTTAGAACAAAAAATAAGAGATGAGTTTAAATTATTATCTCAGTGAAATGAGGAGTCTGTAGAATTATGGAGAGAATTTACAAGATATTCTATTGATGCTATGCAGATAATGCTTGATAGATTAAATATTAAATCAGATTACAATATTTGAGAAAGTTTTTATGAATGACTGGGGTTACCAAAAATGGAAGATTATCCTGATTTAAAATGGGGAATGTCAGAAATTGTAAAAGAATTAATTGAGAAGAAAATTGCTGTAAAAAATGAAGATAACTCAGTTTGAGTAACTTTTGAGGATGAATTAAAAATTCCAAGCTGTATTTTACAAAAAAGAGATGGGACTCACTGATATTTAGCTTCAGATCTAGCAGCCATAAAATATAGGATGGATAACTGGAGTCCAGAAAAAATTGTTTATTTTGTAGACTCAAGACAGCAATTGCATTTACGTCAAGCTTTTATTATAGCTCAAAGAGCATGATGGATAGGAGAGACTGAATTATTTCATGCTTATAATTGATTTATAAGTTTGAAAGATGGAGCTATGTCTACACGTAAGTGAAGAATCATAAAACTAGATGCTTTACTTAATGAAGCAGAATCAAGAGCAGAAAAAATTATACTAGAAAAAAGAGATGACATTACTTGAGAAGAATTAAGTAATCTAAGTAAGATTATATGAATTTGAGCTATTAAATACTGATACTTAAAAAAATCAAGAGAAACAGATATTGTCTTTGATTGGGATGAGTTTATGACTTTTGAATGAAATTCATGACCATATATTCAATATGCTTATGTGAGAGCTAGAAGGGTATTAGAGAAATCTGATTGTAATATTATTTCTCCTACTAGTGGGGAATGTTATGAAAAGATAGAGGGTGGATTTGATAATGATAATGAAACAAATCTTGTAAAAATTATAAATAATTATAATGAAGTATTAAAAGAGGTAGCAGAGAAAAATATGCCTCATATATTATGTAAATATAGTTATGAATTAACAAAAGCATTTAATGCTTTTTATAATAATGTTTGAATCCTTAATGAAGAGGATGAAAATAAAAAAATATTAAGATTGCAACTTGTTAATTTATTTAGTTTAATATTAAAAGAATCATTTGAAATTTTATGAATAAAGATGCCTGACAAAATGTAACCCCTCCTAACCTCCCCTTGTCAGGGGAGGAAATAATTAATAATAAAAATATAGTAGATTATAATAATTTTGCAAAAACATTTTCTAGTTCAAGAAAAAAATTAAAATGGGAAGAGATTAATTATTTCTTATCATTTTTAGAAAATAATAATGATATAAAAATACTTGATATTTGATCTTGAAATTGAAGATTTTTATCACATATAAAAGATAGGGAATTAGATTATTTAGATTATTTATGAGTTGATTTATCTGAATGATTATTAGAAGAAGCTAGTTTGTTACATCCTGAAGCAAGGTTCCTACATTTAAATATGATAGAATTAGATAAAATAAAAGATAGATTTAATAGTATATTTTTTATAGCATCTTTCCATCATTTAAATGATATTGAAAGTAGGGAAAGTGTTTTGAGAAAAGCTTATGATATTTTAGAGGATTGATGATATATGTATATGACAAATTGGTCACTTGAAAGTGAATTAAATAAGCAAAAATATAAGTATAGTTATATAAAATGAACAAAAAATAAGTTTTGAAGTAAGGATTTTGATATAAAAATATGAGAATTTAGTAGATATTACCATTGTTTTGATCTAAAAGAATTAGAATATTTGTTTAATCGTACTTGATTTGATATAATAGAAAATAAAGAATTTGAAAATAAGAAAAATTTTATAAGTATCTTGCAAAAAAAAGGTTAATATATAGTAGTATACTACTACAATTTAATAAAAAATAACATTTATGGTAGAAATAAGTAAAGAAACATATGATAAAATAGATATACAGGTTGAAGGAATTGTTTCCAAAGTATTAAAGTATATGAATAATCTTAATGCTGATTTTATTAGGTCTGAAATTTTTAAAGCTTATGAATATGCAAAAGATGCTCATCATCCAGACCTAAGGATGTCATGAGAACCTTATATTATTCATCCAGTTGAAGCTGTTGAAATACTATTAAGTTTGAAACCAGATTTATATACAATTCAAGCTTGTTTTTTGCATGATGTTATTGAAGATACTCCTAAAACTAGAGATGATATATTTGAAGAGTTTTGAGAAGAGGTAGCTTTTTTGTGTGAATGAATGGAAAAATTATCCAAAGTAAAGTATAGATGAGAAGAAAGAACTATTTGAAGTCTTAGAAAAATGCTTATAGCTATGGCTGAAGATTTAAGAGTTATATTTATAAAACTAGCTGATAGGCTTCATAATATGAGGACCTTAGAGCATCAACCTAAAAAAGAAAAAAGAGAAAGAATTGCTTTAGAAACTTTAAATATTTATGCACCTATTGCTGATAGATTAGCCTTGTTTCAATTAAAAAATGCTTTAGATGAAGAATGTTTTAAAAATTTAGAACCAAAAAAGTATAAAAAAATAAAAAAAGAACTTGATGGTATTAGTGAAAATATTGAGCACTTTAGTAGTAATGCAAAAGAAAATATTGAAAAATTATTAGATTGAAAAGTTGATAATTATGAAATAGATGTAAGGGTAAAATCTGTTTATTCAATTTATAAAAAATTAACAAAAAAATGATTAACTTCAATACTTGATTTGTATGATCTTTTTTGAATGAGGATTATTGTAGAGTCAGAAGCTGATTGTTATAGAGTATTGTGATTAATACATTGAAAATGGACTCCATTGCCTAGAAGATTTAAAGATTATATAGCTTTACCAAAACCAAATGGTTACAAGAGTTTGCATACTACAATTATGTGACTACTTAAATCTGAAAGAAAACAACCAACTGAAATTCAAATAAAGACCTATAAAATGAAGGAATATTCAGATTTATGAGTTGCTGCTCATTTTGAATATAAGGAAAAATGAAGTAGGATAGCAACTGAAATAGATTGGGTTAATGAGCTTAAAGAAATAGTTAATTCTGTATGAGATAGTGATTTTGTTTGATCAATGAAAGTTGATGTATTTAAAGATAGAATATTTGTTTTTACACCAAAATGAGATTTTATTAACTTGCCAGCTTGATCTACAGCTATTGATTTTGCTTATTATGTACATTCAGATTTATGAGATCATATAAGTTTAGCAAAGGTGAATGAATCTGTTTATCCATTAGATAAAGAATTACATAATTGAGATGTAGTTGAAGTGATTATTGATAAAAATAAAAAACCAAATCCTCTATGGATATCATTTGTTAAAACAGTAAAAGCTAAGAATAGAATAAAAGGATATCTTAAAAAAGAAGATAAAGAACTGCATAGAGAAAGATGAAAAGAAATAATGAATAAATATTTAGAAAAAGCTTGATTAGGAGTTTTTGATAAAGATTATTCTATATTGAAATCACTTGATTGAGTTGTTAATTCAAAAGAAAAGAGATTGCTTATATTGGAACAAATATGAAATTTTAGTATAAATCCTTCTGCTATTATAAAAAAGATATTAAAGGATAGAAATCTATTGAATGATTCAAAACAAGATCTAGAAAAAGATGAATTAGATAGTGAAGAGAAAAAAACAAGTAGAAAAACTTTAAGTGAAAAAATAATTATTTGATGAGAATATGATTTACCATATAGATTGTGAGCTTGTTGTAAAAAAATTATTGGTAAGGATATAGTTGCTCATATAAATAATAAATGAAAAATTATTGTTCATAGTAGAGATTGTGAAGTATTAGACGGTGTAAACAAAGAAAGATTATTGTCAGCTTATATAGAATGAACTTGAGATGACTTTATTATTGTTACTTTAGAATTAATTTTTAGAAATAAGATTTGAGTATTAAAGGAATTAAGTGATATTATTTACTCTATGTGAATAGATGTTGATGGTATTAGTACAGATAAAATATCTTCTGATAAAACAAAAATAGATTTAAGATTAAAAATACTTGATTATGATTATTTAGTAATTGATAGATTAGTTGATAGATTGAATTTAAAGTTTAAGGAGGCTTTGGTTAGTTCAGAGACTTTAAGAATAAAAAAAGTTTGATAAAAAAAATCCAAAACATATATGTTTTGGATTTTTTTTATTTTCTAAGATTTAATTTTTCTAGAATAGAATTATATTTTTCTGGGTCTTTTCTTTTTAAGTAAGAAAGAAGTTTTCTTCTTTTAGCTACTTTTAATAAAATACCTCTTCTAGAGTGATTATCTTTTTTGTGTTCTAATAGGTGATCTTTTAGGTTTTCAATTTCTGCAGTAAGTATAGCAATTTGTACTTCTGTAGAACCAGTATCTCCTGATTTAGCTCAAAAATCTTTTACTATTTTTGCTTTAGAGTCTTTAGTAACAGCCATAATAATAAGTATTTTTAAAGAATAAAATATACATAAACCGGAAAAATACACCAGTAAATGCAAGAGTATTATATAAAAAAAATATTTTTTGCAAATAAAAAATAAAAAAAAGTTTATATATGATAGTATAAATTAAATTTGATTTTATTTTTATTTGTATAAAATTAGTAAGATATTTATAAAAAATGAAATTGATAAAAAATGAAATTGATGAAAAAATTTAATACATTTTATTTTAAATCTTTTGAGTTTGATAGAGGAGCTTTGGAAGCAAAATTTTATTATAGTTTTGATAATGAGGTATTTTTTGAGGAAGTATTATATTTTTGAGATGAGAAATTTGATTTAAGAGATGATATAGATGTAGAAGTAGTAGAAAATATAATGTTTCACATTCATATAGCTTTATGAGTAAGTTATTATAAAGCTTTTCCTACAAAGGATTTAGTTGTTGAAAGTGGGATATTGGATGAAAATCAAATAGAGTTTTGGAAAAAGTTTTATATTAATTGATTAGGTGAGTTTTTGTATACAAATAATATATCTCCTAAATGATTATTTAATTTTGTAGTAAAATCTGATAAAAAATATAGTAAAAAAGATTTTAATATAGAAAATAAATCACTTGTAGCTTTATGATGATGAAAGGATTCAATTGTATCTATGGAATTACTTGAGAAAGCTTGATTTGATTATGAATTGGTAGTATTTTGAAAACTTGATGATTTAAAGTTAAATGTAGCTAATAAAGCAAACAAGAAAATATTATTAATAAAAAGAAAATTATCTGATACTTTGTTTGAACTTAATAAAAAATGATATTATAATTGACATATACCTATTACATGAGTTATTGCTTTTATATTAGAGTTAAGTTCTTATTTGTATAACTATAAGTATACAATTTTATCAAATGAACTATCAGCTAACTCAGAAAATACTAGTTGGGAGTGAATTAAAATTAATCATCAGTATTCAAAAAGTTTGGAGTTTGAAATAGATTTTAAAAAATATGTAGAAAAATATATAACAAGTGAAATAAAATACTTTTCATTATTAAGATGAATGTATGAAACTAAAATAGCTGAAAAATTTGCTAAACTATGAAAAAAATATTTTGATGTTTTTTCTAGTTGTAATAATAATTTTAAACTATTGTCTAATTCAACTACTACAAAAAATAAAAAAATATGGTGTAATAAATGTCCAAAATGTGTTTTTGTGTTTACTGTACTTAGACAATATTTGAATAAAGAAGAGGTTTTGCAAATTTTTTGAGAAGATTTGTTTGTTAGAAAAGATTTGGAAAAATTATTTAAAGAGTTGTTGTGAGTGACTTGAATAAAGCCTTTTGAGTGTGTTTGAGAACATGATGAAATGCTATATTCAATGTATAAAAGTTTGGAAAAATATGATAAAAAGAACAAGCCATATATTATGAATTTATTTGAAAAAGAAATACTTAGTAAAAATGATAAAAATTATGTTAAAAAACTAGAAAAAAAACTTGATAGAATTTATGAAGATGATATAATACCAATAGAAATCAAAACAATAGTTTTTAAATAATTTTTAATTTTATAAATGAAAAGGAGTAATAGAATAAATTTATTAATAAAAAATAAAAAGCTAAGAGATGTATTAAGTAATATAACAAGAATACATATAATAGCTTTCTTTTTTTTGTGATTTTGTTTTATTATAATTATAAATTTATTTTCTTATACAGTTTTTAATGCTGCATTCTATAAAGACCTTGCTGATAAACAACAAATATGAAAAGTAGTTATTCCAGTTACCAGAGGGACGATATATTCATCTTGAGATAAAGAAACAATGTTATCAACATCATTAAATTTATATAATGTTTCAGTAGATCCACAAATGGATTGAGATAAAGAAAAACTAGCTTTGTTTCTAAATGAATTGGTCTATAAGCAAATTTGTTATTTAAAATCAAGAAAAGTTTGTAAGAATAATTTATTTAAGTTTTTACGTGTATTAGAAATAGAGAACTTTGAACACACAGAAGCAAATATAAAGAAATTATTACATGATAATATACAACAGAAATTATATCAAGAAAATGTTGTAAGTGTATTTTTAGATAAAGAGTTAACAGAAAATCAAGTATTAACAGTTATTAATATGTGACTTCCATGAATTTATCCTAGGTGAAATTTTATATATGCTAATCCAGAAGAAATATCAGAATTATCTGCTACATCTGAAAAACTATCGTATGTAATTCCTTATACTAAAGAAGAATTAGAATATTTATTTAGAAAAAGAAAGCTTAGGTATGTACCAATAGTAAATAAATTATCAATACATTTATCTGAATATTTAAAAAAATACTTAGAAGATGAAAAAGAAGCAATAAATAAATGAATTTTAGAAGTAGATAGTTCTATATATAAGTTTTTTATTTTAGAACCAAAACCAAATAGATTTTATCCAGAAAACTGATTAGCTTCACAGGTTATAGGTTTTGTTGATAGACAATGAGTTTGACATTATTGATTGGAGTGACAATTTAATTGAATCTTAAAATGAAATAATTGAAAAATAGTATCAAGGAAAGATATTATGTGAAGAATAATTGACCCTATATCATTAGAAAAACAAGATCTTATATGAGAATGAGTTAATATTGTAACAACTATAGATAGAAATGTTCAGAAAAAGGTTGAACAAATACTTGAAAAGTGAGTTAAAAATTATCAGGCAAATAAATGAACAGTTGTGGTTATGGATCCTCAAACAGGTAATATAATATCAATGGCTAATTATCCTTCTTATGATTTAAATAATTTTTGAGATGTTTATGAATTAGAAAAAGTAAAATATACAAAATATCCTAATCCAGAAACTGACTTATTATGATATCCAATATTTGTAGAAGATTCTGAGAATTGAGAGAAAAATTTTTATGATAATAAAGAAATATATTTAAGAGAAGCAAAAAGAGAAGAATACTGAGATAAGACATTAGTAAAATATAAATATAAAAATGATTATTGAGCACTTGTATATAAAAATGATGCTGTTTCATCTTTATATGAACCTTGATCTATAATGAAATCTATCACTGTTGCTATTTGACTTGATACTTGAGAGATAGATGAAAACTCTATGTATACTGATAAATGAGAAGTTACAATTGATAGCTTTACCATTGCAAATGTTTCTGATAAATGTTTAGGTTATAATAGTTTTGCTCATGCCTTAAATTATAGTTGTAATGTATGAATGATTAGAATTGTTCAAAGAGTATGAAAAGTACTTATGTATCAATATTTTAATGATTTTTGATTTTGAGAGTTAACTTGAGTTGATTTATATTGAGAAGTATTTTCAAAAATCAAACCATGGGAAAGATGGTCAACTGCACAGTTATTAACAAGTAGTTATTGATTATGAATAAGTGTTACACCTTTACAAATGGCATCAGCTTATTCTACTTTAGCTAACTGATGAATTAAAGTAAAACCAAATATTATAAAACAAGTGAGGTACAATGATTGAAAAACTGTTAATTATACTAAGGAAATAAAATCAAGGGTAATTAAAAAAACTACTTCTGATTTAATAACAAAAATGCTTGTTGATTCAGCTACAAATTGAGTGGCTAAGACTTGATGAGTAGAGTGATACTCTGTAGCATGAAAAACTTGAACTTCACAAATACCATACAAATGAAAATATGAAAAATGAATTTGATCAACTATATGATCTTATGCTTGATTTTGACCAGCTGAAGATCCTAAGTTTGTAATAATAGTAAAACTTGATAGACCTAGGACAAGTGAATACTGAGGTAAAACATCAGCTATAATATTTAAAGATATTGCATCTTATTTATTTGATTATTATAGAATACCTAAGAAAACTACTGAATAAATTTATTATATAATCTTAAAAAATGACTTTAGAGCTTGTAGCATTAGCTATATATATAGCAACTATATTTAATATCATATTAAATAAATATAAAATGCCTACTATAATTGGGTATATTTTAACAGGTATAATTATTAATTATGCTTTTTGATTACATGAAGTAGCTTGAGATCATCAAATAAAAACTATAGCTGAGTTTGGTATAGTATTTTTGATGTTTACTATTTGATTAGAGTTTTCTGTAAAAAATCTTATAAAAATGAGAAAAAATGTATTTCTTTTTTGAAGTATGCAGTTTGTCTTAACTTCTGTAATTTTTTACTTTTTGATATGAGTCTTTTTTGACTTAAGTGTTAAGGAATTAATTATTATTTCATTATGATTAGCTCTTTCATCAACTGCTATTATATTAAAAATAATGACAGAAAATTGAGAAATAAACAAAACTCACTGAAATATGTCTCTTGGTATATTGATATTCCAGGATCTAATGGTTATACCTATATTATTACTTATTACTTTATTTTCAGAAACTAATACAAGTGTATGATTACTTTTATGAAAAACAGTATCATCTGCTATGTTGTTATTCTTTATATTATGGGTAGTAGGAAGGCTATTTATTAATAAATTCTTGCTAAAAGTTGCTCATACTAAATCAAATGAAATATTTATTGGTTCTGTATTATTTATTGTTATTTGAGCATCAGCTATAGCTCATTTCTTTGGTTTTTCATATACACTTTGAGCATTTATTGCTGGTATGCTTATTGCTGAAACTCATTATAAATATCAGGTAGAAGCTGATCTTATTCCTTTTAGGGATTTATTGCTTGGTTTTTTCTTTGTAACAGTAGGTATGCAATTAGATTTCTCAATTATTTGAAGTAATGTATCTATTATACTTATATTATTAGTAGTATTATTACTTGTAAAAACTTTACTTATTTATGCTATATTAAGACCTTTTAATAATAAGGCCAACTCATTTAAAACAGCTTTAACTTTATTTCAATTTTGAGAGTTTTGAATAGTTGTATTTGAATTAGCATGATTAAAAAACTTACTTGATCCAGGAGTTTCTCAAATATTAATAGTTGTTATAATTATATCAATGATTATGACTCCTTTTGTATTAAAACATTTACTTGCTATAACTGATTTTGTTTTCTGAAATAAGCATGCTGATAAACATGACCTATTACTAAAAAAAGTTTATAAAGATCATGTAGTACTTATTTGATATGGTAGACTATGAAAAATATTGTCTGATGCTCTTGATGAACAAAAAGTGGATTATATTATTGTTGAGAGTTATATTAAAGCTTTTAAAGAATGAAAAAGGGATTGAAAACCAATTATATTCTGAAATGCTTTTCAGAAAAACACTTTAAAATCTGTTAATATAGAAGAGGCAAAAAATGTATTAATATCAGTTTGAAAAAGTAAGAAGTTATTTTTGATTGTTAGTACAATTAAAAAGATGAATATTGATTGAAATATAATAGTAAAAGTTAATAATTATAAAGAGGAGAATAAGCTTCAATGATTAAATATAAAAAATATAATTGTTGAAACAGAAAAAACAGCTATGAGTATGATGAAAAAGTTGAAACTAAAATAAAAACTAACCCATCCTGCCTTTCAGGCATCCTTCCCTTAAGTCTAAGGGAAGGAAATAATGATTTAATAAAAACTAAAAAAAGTGAAGATATGATTCTTCACTTTTTTTAGTTTTTTAACTTTTTTACTATGCATAAAACAAAAACAAATGGTGCCGAGGGGCGGATTTGAACCACCGACACAGGCCTTTTCAGGGCCCTGCTCTACCCCTGAGCTACCCCGGCATATTTTGTAGTGCTAGGTTATTATATGAAAAAAAATAATAATGCAAATTTTTTTTTGAGTTTTTTTTATAAAAATAAAATTGATTATTTTAAAATATCAATATTATTATAAATAATTACTACTTAATTAACAAAAAAATGAAAATATCTGTATGTACAGGAAAGGCTTGTAGTGGTAGATTTAGTGAGTATATTCTGACTAGATTAAAAAATGATAAGACTAGGTTTAATATAGATAAATTATTTATTGAAGAGTCTCCTTGTATGGGGAAATGTAGCGAATGACCAAATGTAAAAGTAGATAATAATTTAAGAAATTATATGAATCCTGCTAAGGTAGCAGAGGTTGTTATGAGTAATCATAAAAATAAACAAAAGCAAAAAAAGAAAAAATAACCTATAATTAAAAATAAGAAATATGAAATTTTATAATACAAAGACAAGAAGTATAGAAAAGTTTAAACCATTAAAAGAGAAAGAAGTAAAAGTGTATTACTGTGGTCCTACAGTTTATAATTATGCACATATATGAAACCTGAGAGCATTTGTATTTGAAGATGTTGTAGTAAAAACACTTAGATTTTTAGGCTACAATGTTATATCAACAATGAACATAACTGATGTAGATGATAAAACAATTAGAGATAGTCAAGCTGCTTGAGAAGATTTAAAAACATTTACTCAAAAGTATACTAAGTACTTTTTAGAGGATATAGAAAAACTTTGAATTAATAAGGCTGATAATATAGTGCCTGTTACAACTCTTATACCAGAAATGGTAAGAATGATAAATACAATGATTAAAAGAAAACATGCATATTTGTCAGATGATTGAAGTATATATTTTGATGTAAAGTCATTTAAAAAATACTGACAGTTTGCTAACTTAGATATGAGTTGAATGAAATCATGAGTAAGGATAGATAATGATGAGTATGATAAAGATTCTGTATCAGACTTTGTACTATGGAAGGCTTGGAAAGAAGCTGATTGAAATAATTTTTGGGAAGAAGAGTTTGAGATCCCCCCCTCTAACTCCCCCCTGGCAGGAGGAGAACTTAAAAAAAGAGTTGTTAAATGAAGGCCTTGATGGCATATAGAGTGTAGTGCATGTAATATGAAAGTATTTTGAGCTCAAATAGATATACATATGTGATGAATTGATTTAATTTTCCCTCATCATCAAAATGAAATAGCGCAAAGTGAAGCTTGTACAAGAAAAGAGTTTTCTAAATATTGGATACACTCATGACACTTGATGGTTGATGGTAAAAAAATGGCAAAATCTGCTAATAACTTTTATAGATTAAAGGATATTGAAGATAAATTTCATGATGAAAATAAGTCTGTATTATATAGAGCTATTAGGCTTTGATTTATGAATGCTAAGTATAATTCTCAAATAGACTTTAGTTTTTCAAAACTTGAGGCAAATATAAATACTATTAACTCTATAGATGAAACTCTAAAAACTATAAATAGAGATCTAGATTTATGAGAAAAAGAAGTTACTTGAATAAGTAGAGACTTTAGAGAATATATGCAAGAAGTGATAGGTGAATTTAATTATCACTTAGAAGATGATTTTAATATACCTGAAGCTTTAGCTTTATTCCATAGCTTTTTAAAATTTGTAAATACTTGAATCAGAGAAAAAGATTTTTCTGTAGAAGAATTAGAATCTATATTAGATATGTTAGAAACCCTAAACCAAGTTTTATGAATAATTGATTTTGATATAATAGAAGAAGCTGAAGCTATACCACAAGAAATAATGAAAAAATTTGAAGATAGAAATAATGCAAAAAAAGAAAAAAACTTTGATTTAGCTGATAAACTAAGAGATGAATTATTAGATAATTGATATAAAATAGTAGATAGTAGAGAATGAAGCTTTTTAGAGAGAATATAAAAATTTTATTTTTTAAAAACAATTTATGGTAGAATTAATTCTATATATTATTATTGCTTTATATGTATGAGAATATTTATTAACAACATACATAGATTATTTAAATACAAAAAACTGGTCTACCCAGTTACCAAAGGAGGCTAAGTGAATTTATGATAAAAAAGAATATACTAAATCAATGGAATATGAAAAAACAAATCATATTTTTTCTAAATATTCATGATGATTGATGTTTGTCATAATGCTTATTTTATTATCTACTTGAAGTTTTTGAATATTGTATGATTATGTATGAAAATGTAGTGATAGTGAGATAGTTCAAACTTTGTATTTTTTCTGAGTTATATTTATTGCTCAAACAATAATTAGTTTGCCATTTTCTTATTATCAAACATTTGTAATAGAAGAAAAATTTGGATTTAATAAAATGACTAAAAAACTGTTTTTTATTGATACAATTAAGTCTATAGTTATGACTGTTTTAATCTGAGGAGCAATACTTGCTTTAATTACTTGGATTTATACTTTAACTCAAGAAAATTTTTGGTTATATACATGGTGAGTATTAACTTTTATAACACTTTTTATGATGATGTTTTATACTAGTCTAATAGTACCAATATTTAATAAACTTACACCATTAAAAAAGGGATTACTTAGAAACTCAATAGAAAAATTTGCTTCAAAAGTATGATTTCATTTAGATAATATATATGTAATAGATTGATCAAAAAGAAGCTCTAAAGCTAATGCTTATTTTTCAGGTTTTTGACCAAAAAAGACAATAGTATTATATGATACTTTAATAAAAGATTTAACAACATGAGAGCTTGTATGAGTACTAGCTCATGAAATATGACATTATAAAAGAAAACATACTTTACAAATGCTTGCTTATAGTGTAGCTCAAACTTGAGTTATGTTATATGTACTAGGTCTAGTATTACAATATCCTGAGGTATCTCAAGCTCTTTGAGCTATAGAGTCTAGTTTTGCTGTTGGTATGCTTGCTTTTTGAATACTTTTTACACCAATATCTATAATATTTTGACTTATTTGAAATGTTATATCTAGAAAAAATGAATACCAAGCTGATGAGTTTGCATGAATAAATCATAATCCTGCTAAACTAGTAGCTGCACTTAAAAAGTTAACAAAAACCAACTTAGGAAATCTAAGACCACATCCTGTTTATGAATTTTTTCACTACTCTCATCCAACAGTATTAAAAAGGATAGAAGCTTTAGAAAAATTAGGGAAAAAATAACTTGCAAAAAATCCAAAAAAAGGGGTAAATAAATAGTTTTGTGTATCTGGAATTTTTAACTACAAGAAAATAGTA
>CAYFPB010000013.1:0-23582 GCA_964344895.1 uncultured Candidatus Peribacteria bacterium
AAACTAAGTATTATTTTTTGTTATTTTTTCACGCTGGAAAGAAAATGACCATATAGGCTAAAAAATAAAGAAAATTGATGTAAAAAAACAATATATTAACATATTATAATATGTTAATATATTGTTTTTTTGAAAAATTTATGGTAGGGGAAATACTACAAAAATATTTTTTCTTTACTTTTGAAGTTTTTTGAATACACTCCTGCTAAATATAATTTAAGAATATGTAAGATGTGATTTGAAAAATGGTGTAAAGAAAAGAAGATCTTGAGTAAGAAAAATAAGGTTCCTTATTTTCATGAAAGGGAAATATGGTTTACTTCAATATGAAAAAATATTTGATATGAACAAAATTGAAAGTGAAAAAACTTCTTAAGGCCTGTAATAGTAATAAGTAAATTTAATAGTAATATATTTTGGGGTATACCTTTGACTAGAACAATAAAGAAATCAAAGTATTATTATGAGTTTAACTTTAAAGATTGAATAAGTAGTTTTGCTATTTTATCACAGTTAAAAATTTATGATGCAAAAAGACTAGCTGATAAAGCATGACACATAAATAAAAAAGATTTTAAAGAATTAAGAGAAAAAATAAAGAAACTAATTTAAAAAATCAGTTTCTTTACAATTTTTCTTCTCTATACGTCTATAGAGACCGACCCGAAGGCATTAAAATGAAGCTATTCATTCGTATAAATAATTATATTAAATTAAACAATAAAGTCAAATGAATTTAAAAAATATTAGAAATTTTTGTATAATTGCACATATAGATCATGGTAAATCTACTCTAGCCGATAGATTACTTGAAATCACAGGAACTATAGAAAAAAGAGATATGAAGCATGGGCAAATGCTTGATACTATGGAGCTTGAACAAGAGAGAGGTATTACAATAAAACTACAACCAGTTAGGATGAATTATAAGGGATATGAGATGAATATAATAGATACTCCTGGGCATGTAGATTTTCAGTATGAGGTAAGTAGAAGTCTTGCTTCTGTAGAAGGAGCTTTACTTATAGTAGATGCTACTCAATGAATAGAAGCTCAAACTCTTTCAAATGTATACATGGCAATAGAAAATGATTTAGATATTATTCCAATTATTAACAAAATAGACTTACCAGCAGCTGACTTTGATAAAGTTTCAGAAGAAATAATAAACTTACTTTGATGTGATAAATCAGAGATAATATGAGTATCAGCTAAAACATGAGAAAATGTTGAATCAGTGCTTGAAGCAGTTATAGATAGGATAAGTGAACCAAGAGTATTTTCCGATAAACAAGCAGATAATGATGAATTAAAAGCTCTTGTTTTTGATTCTCAATATGATTCATACAGGTGAGTTGTATCATATGTAAAAGTATTTCAGTGAGAAATAAAAAAATGAGATACACTGCATTTTTTAAATACAAATAAAAAAATTGAAGCACTGGATGTATGACATTTTTCTCCAAGCTATATAAGTGATCAAAAAATCGAAAATTGATCAGTCTGATATATAGTTACATGATTAAAATCAATTAGAGATGCAAAAGTAGGGGATACAGTTTGGAAACCAGAAAATGTAGAATGACCAAAAGCAAAACCAGAAGAAGCTAAAGCTATTGATGGATTTTGAGAAGTAACACCTTTTATATATGCAGGAATTTTTCCTATGGATAGTTCTGAATATCCAGCACTAAAAGATGCTATGGAAAAACTAGTATTAAATGACTCTGCTCTAGCTGTAGAAGCAGAAGTAAGTCCAGCACTTTGAAATGGGTATAGATGTTGATTTTTAGGATTATTACATTTAGATATAGTAAAGGAAAGGCTATATAGAGAGTTTAATATGGATGTAATAATGACATCTCCTCAAGTAACATATAGAGTTGTATTATTTTGAGATAAAATAAGTGAATATTCTAGATTTGAATGAGAATTGGTAGAAAATGAAAAAGGGCAAAAATGTACTAGAATATTAGTTTCAAATCCAGAAGATCTTCCAAATAGAGAAAAGTATTTACATATAGAAGAACCAATTGCAAAAGTAGAGGTAATTACTCCTCAAGAATATGTTTGAAATCTAATGCAGTTATCTCAAGATAGAAGATGAATATTTAAAAACCAACAGTTTATAGATAGTGATAGAGTAATGCTTACTTATGAATTACCTATGAATGAATTAATATGAGATTTCTATGATGAGATTAAATCACTTAGTTCAGGATACGCTTCTCTAAACTATGAATTTATCAAATTTAGGGAGGATGAGTTAGTAAAATTAGAAATACTTATAGCTGATGAAAAAGTAGATGCTCTAGCTTTTATTTGTCATAAAGACCAAGCTCATTATATTTGAGGTAAAATATGTAAAAATCTTAAAGAAACTGTTCCAAGAGCTTTATTTGCCATAAAAATCCAAGCTGCTGTTTGATCAAATGTTGTAGCAAGAGAAACACTTTCAGCTATGAGAAAAGATGTTACAGCTAAATTGTATGGTTGAGATATTAGTAGAAAGAAAAAACTATTACAAAAACAAAAGAAAGGTAAAAAGAAAATGAAACAATTCTGAAAAGTAAGCCTTCCAAGTGAAGCATTTGTAAATTTATTAAAGAAATAAAAAAAGAAACCTATTTAGGTTTCTTTTTCTTTTGTTGACAAAAATAAATTCCACTTTATAATTATAATACTGATTCAAAGATTTGGATTGGTTTTCTTTTACACAAAAAATGGAGGGATTCTTTTATGGATTCTGTAACTACTAATATTGATGTACTCACACCAAGTGACTTGGGTTATGACTTGGATGTTCCTGTGTTAGCTGATTTTTTTAGGGAAGCTTATGATAGAAATGTCCAGCCTTTAGTTTTGAAAGGATGGGATATTACTCATGATGCTACACTTGGAGACAAAATAGTTCTTGGGCCATTTAGAGGGGATGTTAACCTATATAAAGAGACTAGTAATACAATCAATGGTCATTCTTCATTTTTTTTATTTAAAACTGTAAATGTTGGTATTTTATCTATAGCAGTTGATAATGTAAAAAATATGGTAGAAGTTGATACTTTTGATAGTTTTATGGGAATTAATGAAGCTATTGAAGAAGTTTATATTGATTCTTTTAATGATTACTTTGGAGATAGTTTAGAATTATACTTTGATTTATCAGAGAATGATGAATATATTGAAACAAAAATACAAAGTGATGTAATAAATTTTACTCCACACTTATGTTCTTCAGACTATTCCTCTATGATTAGTTTTATGTATTCTACTTTCCATTGGTCTTTATTGATTGAGTCTGAAGAGGATAAGAGAAAAATAGGGGCAATAGCAAACTTTAATAGAAAATTGAAGTTTGTAAATAGTCAGGATGCTATTGATCAAACAGTTGATAGAAAGCTCTATTTGGAAAAAGCAATAAAGGAGTTTCAGGAGAATTTCTAAAAGATAAAAAAATATTGGAACCTTGGTTCCAATATTTTTTTATCCAAATTGTATCATGGTATTATCTAACTTTAATATTTGTTTTATTTTTACTAAAGATGTAAGTTCTGTAATTCTTTCTAATGATGGTGTTCTTACTTTGTTTTCATATTCTGATATTTTTACTCTTGGAATATTAAGTTTTTTTCAGAAATCAGACTGTTTTAATCAAAGAATTTTCCTGTTTATATAAGTAATGTTTGCAATATCAGTATTTAAGTCTTCAGAAACATAATATATTTGAGATAGTTTTAGGTTTTTTGTATTTAATCTGTAATGAAAAATTCAGTTTTTTGAAATTTTCCATTTATAACCATCTATACACATATTATTTATTTTTTTATCATATAAAGAAATATCATAAAACCTATTTTTGATATTTTCATCTTGTATTTTTAAGTCATGGCCAAATTTATATTCAAGAATAATATCACCATAATTTTTTGCAAACTCAAAATTATCAGTAAAATTTAGATAAATATCTTCATTTATATTATTTACTGTATTTTCTTTATTAATTCATCTATAAAGCTTAATTGTTTTCATAATTTTTAAAATTAGTATCTAGAGTATTTTTAGATTTTCTCACATGATTTATGTTTTAATGTAATACTTCTATTACATATTATTATATCAGTTTTTTCTTTTTATGCAAATTTTTAAATAAAAAAAAGTCCCCCTTTAATAAAGGGGGATGCCTGAAAGGCAGGGGGATTTCTACATTTTTTTATTTTATAATTATTTCAATATCTATATCTTTTCCTCCTTCAGGATTTTTCATTTTGAATTTGTTAACTCCTGGTCTGATATAAACAGCACTAGAGTCTTCTTGTTTAGCTTGGAAATAAGTTTCTACTTTTTCTAAAGCATCTTTTGGTGTTGTATCTGCTTTGATTAAGTAATCATCAGCTCACATGTCTATTGCTTTATTTAATTTATCTTTATCTACAATATTTGTAAAAATGATTATTTTACATTTTGAAGAAGTTTGAGATTTGATAACTTCAAGAGTTTCAAAACCATTCATAGTAGGCATCATGATATCAAGTAAGATAACATCAGGGTTAAAGCTAGTTATTTTAGATAAACCATCTAAACCTTCATAAGCTGATTCTACTAAGTATCCTTCTTTAGCAAATTTAGTTGCATACATCTCATTTAAGACTGTATCATCTTCAATGATTAATAATTTTTTTTCTTCCATAGTGTTTGTTTAATTATATATATAAATTATTTTATCATACTTTTTTTTCAAAAGCAAATTTTAGTTAATTAATTGTAAGTCAAAGTAAAATGTAGATCATTTGTTTACTTTTGATTTAACTTTTATCTCTGAACCAAATTCTCAAATAAATCTTTTTGATATTGATAATCAAAGACCTAATCAAGAAGTATTTTCTCTTTGTAAGCTTGATTCTACTTGGCTGAACTTATCAAATAATATGTGAAGCTTATCTTCAGGAATTCATACTCAAGTATCTATTATTTCAAATCTTGCTTTGTCTTTTTGTTTTTTTACTTTGATAGTTATATCTCATTTAGAGTTTGTAAACTTAATAGCATTTGTTAATAAGTTTAGTAGTACTTGTTTTAGTTTGTCTTTATCTGTGTTTATTTTGAAATCATTTAGATCTTCATCAAAATCTACTTTTAAGCTAATAGCTTTTTGACTTACATCTAGGTATATATCCTTATAAACAGATTTTATAATTGGCATTATTTCAAGATCTTCCATAGTGTACTCCATTTTTCAAGACTCTATTTTTCAAATAGATAATATATCATTTACTAGCTTTATAAGTCTTACTGAGCTATTGAAACTATGATATAAAGATCTTCTTACTTCTTGAGTTATTGGTCACATATCTCAATCAAGTATCATTGATAGATATCATTTTATAGAAGTAAGTGGAGTTCTTAGTTCATGTCATACAATAGAAATAAACTCATCTTTTGTTTTATTTATTTGTATTAACTCTTTTTCGACTTCTTGTAAAGCTTTTAATTCACTTAGATTACTTATGTTAAATACTATTCATCAGTTTATAGTATGTGTTCCTTTACACAGTACTGGGATATAATCTCAATTAATTGTTTTTATATTAGTTTCAAAATGAATGTCCTTATCTTTTTCTTCCTTTTTTCAATAATTGAAGAAAATCTTTTGGTTCATTCAAATTATTTCACTAGCATTATATCCAACCAAATCACAAAATATGTGATTAGCATAAATAATATCATCTTTTTCATCAAGTATTAATAAGCTTTCTGTCATATGTTCAACTATTTGCTTGTATATATCAAGATTTTTTAGTTGAATATTTGCTTTAATTGGCATGGTTTTATAACATTTAACTTTTAATATAATTCAATTTTATCATAAATAAAAAAATAATGCAAAAAAATGTTATATTTTTACTTGCAAAAAATAAAAATAATAGTAGAATTTTACTGTTATTTTTTATTACATAAACAAGGCCTATGATAACAAATAAACAAAAACAATGATTTACATTGGTAGAGTTAATAGTAGTAATTACTATTTTAGCTATATTGTGAACAATAGCATTTATAGCATTGCAAGGGTATAGTAAGACAGCAAGAGATAGTGCACGTATATCAGATATGAGCAGAATTAAATCATCTCTTGAATTATTTGCAGTAGAAGCAGGAAAATATCCTGAACCAACAGATGCTGTAGCAGTTACATATAGCTGAACAACAGAAGCTTGGAATCAAGGTAATTTTTGAGAGAATACATTTAGAGTTGTAGAAAGATTGGATAAAAAACCAGTAGATCCAACAACAGAAAAAGAGTATACATATAGTGTAACAAACTCTAGAAAAGAATATCAACTAGCTTGAATTCTAGAAACAACAGACTTTGCTCAAGCTCCCTCTCCCACTGGGAGAGGGCTGGGGTGAGGGCTAAAAGCAAATGCTTGAGAAACACTAGCAACAGCAAGAATAATCTGAAACTATAACTGACAAATGCTAAAAGTATTAAAAGGTAATGACCTAACAATCTTAGCAAGTCCAAGTATAATATGTTCAGAAAATCTAACACTGGAAGAATGTATAGCACAAAACAAACTAGCATATGATGGATTTAAAAACCTACCACCAAGCTTTGCAGGTACACAATATAAACAACTATGAGAAGCAGGAAGTTTAACTTTAGTAAACAATACAGCAGATATAGTAATCTATGACTGAAAGAAATCAGACTTAGTAGAAGATAGTGAAGCAGCTAAAACAGTAAGGAAAACTGTAGTAGAAAAACTACAAGCAGCATATTCAAGTACAAAGATAGCGGATAGAGAATGAATAAGAAGACTAGTAAATGTAGATACAACAGATGCAACTGCAGTAGAGAGTTTATGAGTAGCAATAGTAAACAATAAGATAAATAGTGGAATGATTACTGCTAGTAAACTATCAGTAGAAGCCCCAACAACTTCTACAAGCTCAACAACAACATGATGATGTGTATTTGGAGCATCAACATTTGGAGATTGTATAATTTGATGAGAAACTACACCAACATACTTAGACTGTAGTGCAACAACACAAAACTCATATTCAATACCAGCATTAACACACTGAGAAACACAATCAGTTTCAAAAACAGTTGATGTAACAAATGGTACACAAACATATACACAGGATTTTAGTTGTACTGATGGTCAAGTAGCTTGAAGTAATGAGGTAGCTTGAGAGATAGTATTGAACTGAGAATGTTGATCAGATAATGGAGTAAATCTTAGAGTAACTCCAACAAACTTATGTAATATAGGGGATGCTAGTACTGTAACAGATAATTGAGCAGGAAGTACATATGATTGGACATGTTGATCAGTTAGCTGTAGTGCAAATAATACAAACTGAGATAATAACTATCCATGATGTGATACAGATAATATAAAAGTATGATCAATAACAATAGCAGCTTGTAATGTATGAACAAATATAGCATGAGTAACAAGTGTTTCATATGGTGACTATTATCAATTTTGAAAAACGGATACAAGTTTTACAGATAATTGAACAGGTTATTGGGATAACTGATTAGCACATACATATTGGTGAGTTAGTAAGGCAGAACAAACAACGGCTACATATAAAACTTCAACAGCAGAAAGTAGAGCTAAAATGCAATGACCATGTGCAGATTGATACCATGTTCCAACAGCAAAGGAATGGAGAGATTTATATGCAGCATGAGCTTGGTGAGAAAATGGTACACAAATGTCAAATGATTTAAAATTACCATATGGTTGATATAATCATGTCCCAACTTTAGATTCAAATTGAGCTAGTACTCAAGGATCAAGATGAATGTATCGGTCTTCATCTCCAAACGCTTGGTCTTCTTGAAAAGAGGTAACACTTATGGTTTTTGAATCAAACTTTATTACAGAAAATGAATGGACTAGTACGGCAAATGCTGTAAAAGTGAGATGTTTTAAAAATTAAATTCTAGATAAAAAATCTCTATAACAAGATTATAGAGATTTTTTTTATTTTTTTTTGACAAATAGGGCTTTTTTCATATAATCCTTTTACTTTTATAAAAAAGTGTATTTATGGTGCCCGTAGTTCAGTTGGTTAGAATGCCAGGTTGTGACTCTGGAGGTCGTGGGTTCGAACCCCATCGGGCACCCCATTTTTATAATAAAAGAAACTCAATATTTCCTTCCATTAGTATTAAGGGAAGGATGCCTGAAAGGCAGGATGGGTTAATAAACTTTTTTAAAGATTATATAGTGGAAATTTTTCTTTTATCAAAAATTTTTACTACTTAATTTTTAAGAATATTAAGGTTTGCTTTAAAGCCTTATTTTTATATATATATTCTTAGACTTACTTTATTTCTTAACTTTATGTCATTATGGCAAATAAAGATGTAGCTCTATTTGAAGAGTTATTCAAAGACTCTCCTGAGATAAAATATCCAAAACAAGGAGAAGTTATTTCTTGAACTATTATAAAAATAGAAAAGAAAAATATATTAGTAAATGTAAATAATCAATTTACAGGTTTAGTTGTATCTAAAGAAGTAGGTAATACTATTGACTTAAGTGATTTAAAAGCTGGTCAAGGTATTGATGTAATGGTTTTAGGTGACTCTATTGAAAGAGGATTATTAATCCTTTCATTAAAAAGAGCTAACCAAATCAAAAACCTTACAAATCTTGCTAGATACAATGAAAAATCAGAAATCATTACTGTTAAACCAACAGAAGCAAATAAATGAGGTTTACTTGTTGATATTGATGGACTTAAAGGTTTCATACCAGTATCTCAATTAACACCAATTCATTACCCAAGAGTTGAATGAGCAGAACCACAAAAAATCCTTGATCACTTAAATGGATTAGTTGGTAAACCATTCAAAGTAAGAGTAATAAATGTAGATGAAAACGGAAAGAAAATTATATTCTCTGAAAAAGCAGCAATAGAAGAAAACAGAACTCAAGCACTAACAAACCTAAAAGAAGGTGATATAGTAGAATGAGTAGTAAGTGGTATATTATCATACGGTTTATTCGTTACTTTTGATGGATTAGAATGATTAGTACACGTTTCTGAAATTGATTGGGGACATGTAACAGATCCTTCAAAATTTGCTAAAGTATGAATGAAAGTAAAAGTTAAAGTTATTGGTCTAGATAGTGAAAAAATCTCATTATCAATTAAAAGACTTAAAGACAACCCATGGGATGTTCTTGCTAAAAAATACAAACTTAATGATTCAATCACTGCTCCAATATCTAGAATTTCTAAATTTGGTGCATTCATGGATCTTGAAGGTGGAATACAAGGTTTAATCCACTTATCTGAAATCTCTCACTGAGTAGTTAAAGATATCAGAGACCATGTTAAAGTTGGAGAAGAAGTTACTGCTAAAATCATTAACTTTGAACCTACTAAGAAAAGAATTGGTTTATCTTTAAAAGCTTTACAAGAAGCACCTAAAGATGCACCAGTTAAAAAAGCACCAGCTAAAAAAGCTGAAGCTGAAGAAGATAAAATAGATGCAGAAGTAGCTGAAACTAAAAAAGCACCAGCTAAAAAAGCTCCTGCAAAAAAAGCGCCAGCTAAAAAAGATGAAACAGAAAAAAAAGCTCCTGCAAAAAAAACACCAGCTAAAAAAACTGAAGATAAAAAAGAAGAAACTAAATAATTGTTACACTGATATTTTTGTGAATCTCTTTTAAGGGAACAGAATTATCAACTTAAAGACTAATTACTTAGTCTTGCTTACTTAAATAATAAAAAGAAAAATGGATAAAAAAACTCTAAATTCAATGTTTGAAAACTTATTACACATTGGTAATAAAACAAACTACTGGAGTCCTAGAATGAAGGATTATATATATGGTTCAGTTAATGGTATACATGTTATTAACCTAACTGAAACTGCTAAAAAAATCGAAGAAGTAAAAGCTGAATTAAAAGCTTTACATGCAGAAGGTAAAAAAGTACTTTTTGTTGCTACTAAATTACAATCAAGAGATGCATTCATCGATTTAGCTAAAGAAACTGGTCACTACTTTGTAGCTGAAAAATGGGTACCAGGATTATTAACAAACTTTAAAACAATAAAAAGAAGAATTTCTACTTACTTAAGATTATTAAAAGATTCTGAATCAGGAGCTTTTGATGTATTAACTAAAAAAGAAGCTGCTTCAAAAATGCTTGAATTAGAAAAATTAAATAAAGCATTTAAAGGTTTAAAAGAAATGAAAACTACACCAGATGTTATCTTTGTAGTTGATGGTGTATATGAAAAACAAGCTATCAAAGAAGCTAACTCTTTAGGATTAAAAGCTTTTGCTATAATGAATACAAATGGTGATGATACTGTTGTTGATAACTTAATCCCAGCTAATACTAACTCTGTTAAATCTATTGAGTTTATTGCAGAAGCATTAAAATCTGAATTAGCATGAGTAAAAGTTAAAGCACCAGCTAAAAGACCAGTAAAAAGAATGGATTCTAGAAAAGTAAGTGGTGAAAGAAAAGCACCAGCTAAAAAAGCTCCAGCAAAAACTACTACTGAAAAGAAAGCACCAGCAAAAAAAACTGAAACTAAAAAAGAAGAAGTAAAAAAAGATGAAAAATAATTTTTAATTTTAGGAAATAGTATTATACTATTTCCTAATACTTCTTAAAATTTATATTATGGAAAATCAAAAACCAGCAAATAGTGATAGATTTAAAAACGCTATATGCTATATTCCTTTTGTTGCTATGGTTTTGTTTTTTACAGAACAAAACAAGTCTAGTGACTTAATGAAGCATATTAAATACTGAGTTTTTTTACTTATTGCTTACATATTACTTAGAGCATTTTTATGATGGTTACTTTGAGGTGTATTATTTATTGTTTATGCATGAATAAGCATTGTTCTATGATATAAAGCTTATAACTGAGAAAATGTTGATATAGAATATATAGATGATTTTGAAAAAAGGATAAAGGATAATTATGATGAGAAAAAATAGGGGAGAATAGAACCTCCCTCTGCCTTTCAGGCATCTCCCCCCTAACTTTAAGGGGGAGAATAAAGTTTATTATTTAACTACTATAAATTATGGCAATTACTGCTGCACAAGTTAAAGAACTTAGAGAAAGAACAGGTATTGGTATGATGGAGTGTAAAAAAGCACTTACTGAAACTGATGGAGATATGGAAAAAGCGATTGAAGAACTAAGAAAAAAAGGTTTAGCTAAAGCTGCTAAAAAAGCAGATAGAGAAACTTCAGAAGGTGGAATCAAAATTGAAGTAGAAGGGGATAAAGCTTATATTGTTTCTGTTTCATGTGAAACTGATTTCTTAGCTAACTCTGACAACTTTAAAAATATGTTAACAGAAGTATTAAACTACTTAAAAGCTAACGGAGAAGGATCAAAAGAAGATGCACAAGAAATGATTAACAAAAACTTTGCTTTAGAGTTAGGTGAAAACTTACAAATCAAAGATTACCAAGTGTTATCATGAGCTAATATTGCTTCTTATGTTCACTCAAATGGTAAAGTTGCTGCTACTGTTGTAGCAAAAAGTTCTGAAACTGATTCAGAAAAACTTAAACAAGTTGCTATGCATGTTACTGCTGCTACTCCAGAATACTTATCACCAAATGATATTTCTGAAGAAGTTGTAGAAAAAGAAAAACAAATTCAACTTGAAATAATGAAAAATGATGAAAAAATGGGTAATAAATCTGACGATGTTTTACTTAAAATTATCGAAGGTAAAATGGGGAAATTCAAATCTGAAATTTCTTTATTAGAACAAGCTTTCGTTATTGATCCAAATGTAAAAGTTAAAAACTTCATCGGTGAAGATAGCTTAGAGGCTTTCCACAGATTTTCTATATAATTTTTCTAATTTTATATTGAACTTAAGGAGCTTCTCCCTTTTAAGGAGAAGCTTCCTCTAGTCCCATATTTCAATGGTTAGAATTCAGGACTCCAAATCCTGCGATCTAGGTTCGATTCCTAGTGGGACTGCCATTTAAGATTTTCAACTAAATCCTCGTTTTGAGGATTTTTTTGTTGGCTTAAATTAGCTGAAAAACTATCAAAGAAGAGTGTGTGCTTTTCTAAATTCTCATATTCAATTCTTCATCAAAAAACAGTATCAAAAGCTAGGTTTATAAGCTCTGGATTTTCTCTTTGTCTAGCTAATAAATCTATGTGTGTGATTAATCATTTTCAGTGTTTTTTATAAATCTCTAAACTACTCATCTTTTGAACTCTATTTTTTCTTATCTCTAGTCTTGTTTTTTCTGACTTTATATCTTCTAATTCCTTATTTTTAGCTTCTAGTATTGTAGGGAACTTAATAAGACTATCTATACTATCTATAATTTCTCTTTCTTTTTTTTCTAATACTTTTAATTGATTAATATAGTCTCACTTATTTTTATTAATCTCTTCTTTTCTTTCTTCATATACTTCTTTTAGAATAGTATCAAACTTACTTAGTATATCATCATTTATTTTCACATTTTTAAATAATTTTTGTATTTTATCGTGACTTTCATTTCTCTTTACTGTATATGTCTTATGTTTTATTCATCATTTTCATCTACATTGATAATAATAGTGTAGTGTTCAATCTCTTGAGGTAGATGTATTTGCAGTTAATTCTCATTCACAATGAGGACATTTTAAAACTTTAGAGTAAGCATAATCAGGGTTATAGTTTTTTCTTTTCTCTATAATAGGAAAGTCTGTTGTTTTTTCTTTTCAATTATTATACTCTAATATTATTTCTTTATCATCTATTTCTACTATTTTTATTTTTCATCTATTAGCTTTATTCCAAGTTTCAATACTTACTAATCATTCATAAGGAGTTTTTATAGGCTTATTTCAAGTCCATTTTGTAGATATAACACCTGCATAAACAGGTTTTACAATTAGTTCTTGTAAATATTTTACATCTAAGGGTAATCAGCTTCTTTTTTTACATCATTTTAGGTTAAGTTCTTCAACTATTTCTAAATCTGTTAGGTCTCATCTAGCTCTATTTTCAAAAATTTCTATTACCCATTTTCATTCTTTAAAGTCTTGTTCTTGAATAGTTCTTTTTCAATTAGGGGTATTTATTTTTTTATTTACAAAACCATAATTTGAAGGTCTTACTCTATATCATTCTTGTTCTAGCTGTATTTCTCTTGGTATAGTTCTTTGAATAATCTTTTTTCATTCTATTTTTGCTTGTGTTGATAATAATACTTCGGCATATTCACTAGAACTTTCTATATTCCATTTGTATTGACTCATATCTACTACATCATTTTCAATTACTATATTACTATCTCAAATAATATTTTTACTATCTCTAAGTATTATATTATTACTTTCTAGCTTTTCTTTAAGTTCAGTATAACCTGAATATCATTCTCTAGAAAATCTATCTATATCAAATACTATAAAGTAGTTTATATTATTAGTCTTAGCATTATTGATAGCTTCATTTAATACAGGTCTATTACTACTTTTTCAAGTATAAGCTTCATAAAATACATCAACTACTTGTAAGTCATTTCTTTCGCAAAATGTTCTACAAGCTTCTTCTTGATTATCTAAACTTTCTCAATTGTTTAGTTGTTTTACTGTAGATACTCTACAATATATTATAGCAGTTTTATTCATATTATTCTTTTATTATTTTAATTAAATCATTAGGAGTACAATTAAAAGCTTTTAATAATTTTGCTATTGTTTGTAACTCTATTTTTTTTGTCTTTCCATTTTTTATATTGGAAATTTGAATAGGGGAAATTCAAGTAGCTTTTGATAAATCTATAGCTGTCATTTTGTTTTTCCCCATTAGTTCCCATAGGTTAATTTCTATGTCCATATATATATAATATTAAATACTAATATAGTTAAATTAATCTATAGTTTAATTTTGTCAAATCTTTTTACATAATTATCAAAACTAAGATTTGCAACTTTGTATAAACATTCAATAAATTTTATTTTTGTTTCATCATCACAATCATAGTTATTTAATAATTCTAATTTGTCCATTATATTTCTTTTTATTGTCATATTATTTATATGTTAATATGACTTACCGGTAAGTACTTAAAGTAAAATAAAATCAGAGCTAGCTAGTCTCTGATATTTAATAAGTAAGAAGTTTATTAAAGTCTTCTTTACTATGTGTTCATAGATATTCATTAATATCTATTTTATTTTTTCACTCTTCTATAGGAATAGTTATTATACTACTGTTAATTCAATTATTTTTTAGAATCTTTTGTAGTTCTTCAGCTTTTTTATTTCAAGCTGAGTTTATATCATTATCAAAACAAATATAAGCCATATATAAGCTTTTTAACTTATCTATAGTATTACTATCTATATCTATATTTAGTCCTGATAAGGAAAAAGAATTATATCATATATTTTTTAATGATAAGCAATCAAAAGCTCATTCAGTTATAAATATAGAATTCTCATTTAAATCACTTTCATTGTAATAGTATTTATTATCTATGGATTGATTTAAGTATTTAGCTGACTCAAATTCACCTTTGGGGGTGAATTCAGTTTGTCTAGCTGTAAAATATATAACATCTTTATTATCCAAATAAGGAATAATTATTCTATTTTTAAATTTAGGCATTCATCTTCTATCAAACAATCAAGTTTTCTCTATTAATTCTTTGTCATACTTAGTTAATAAATCATTAAATAGTTCTTTAGAGTTTGGAGAAAATCAAAGTTTAAATGCTTTAATTATTTCTTCACTTAATCAGTATCAATTCATAGTGATTATTTCTCATTTAAAGGCTCTGTAAGAGATAGTTTTACTGTTTAGGATGTACTTATCCTTAATCTCTTTTGTAAGCTGTAGAGACCAATATTTTGAGATATAATTCATAATATATCTAAACTCTTTTTCATCTTGAAAATTTGGTGTTTCTTCTTGTCCATTTAAAGAAAAATAGTCATTAATATCAGTTCATATAAATTGATTTAAATATTTAAGCTTTTCGCCGAAATGCTGTATATCTGGCCTTATATAATCTAGTAGATTTATTACATCCCCATATATTCAACAAGAAAAGCATTTAAAAATCTGTTTGTTATCATTTATATGTAAACTAGGTTTTTTGTCTATGTGTGCAGGGTTAATACAATGAGTTTTATATTGATGTGTACCAGCTTTACTTAACTTACATCATTCCGCCGAAAGTACACTTGAAATCATTAAGTTATTCTTTATATAATTTTTGTTTATAGATACCATAATCGCCGACTGTTTTTAACGCTATGCTTGTGGTTTTTTCTTATAAGTGTAATTTATAATCTTTATATTATTTATATTCTTTACATTCTTTATATTATTTATATTCTTTACATTCTTTATAAGAGAAAGAAATTAACAATAGCTTAAGTAAAATAAAAAGGGAGTATTTTATTCCCATATATGAAAGTTATTCTTTCATTTTTAAGTAACTTTTGTACTCTTTATTTAATAAAGTATTTGAAGAAGCTGTATGTTTACTCTTTTCTTCAAGAAAGTTCAATCTTTCTGTATCTACAGAGATAGCCCAGGTATTTATATTTTCATTCGGAACTATCATAGTTTCATCAAATCTATCTTTTGACTTGATAAGTAGATTTTTTTCTATAAGACTATTAATATCTCTACTTATAGAGCTAGTAGACTTTCAAAGTATGAAAGCTATTTTTCATTGGTTTATATATATTCAAGGCAAGTATTTTTGCTGTGCCTTTAAATCATATATAAAAGTATAGACTAACTTTTCATTATCTGAAAGTTCATCAGTACAATACAAACTATTCATTACATAGTTTTTTATTTTACTATGATGAAAGCTTTTTAAATTTATATCACTTAGTTCACAATGATTCATTAATCATTGTTTACTACCTAAGTCTAGATAGTTAAAGTTTATGATTTTATTCATTTTATTATTTAGGTTATTTATTAAATTTTTAAATAACCTCCGGAGGTGTTTGTATTTTCTAATCATATATATATTTTGGTGTTACCAGCAATTTTTTATAGACTTATTCAAAGTGTCTTGATTAGTGGATTATGTTAAAGAATGTTTTTGAAGAGCCTTCATATATACATAAAATTTTCACAACAAAAAAATAAATAACCTAGTATTACTTTTACTAAGCTATTATTTTTCTATTTGTGAAAGTTTTTATAAAAAAATATTTCACATTTAGTTTATTTTTTTCACGAGTTTTACTAGTAATTTATTTGTTGTATTTGTTTAATTTAAATAATATTCATCTATATAGTTTTCATTATATTGAATATATCTTCAAGGGTGTCATAATACATCATCAGAAGTTATTCTTTCTCTATCTTGTTTTATATAAGGAACTAGTTTATATTGTCAATTTTTTGCAATTATAACATCATCATTTAATAATAATAATTCTTTTATCTTATTATTAATAGTTTTTTTACTTTGTCTGTTATTTTCACTTGTTTCAATGTTTTGATTAGCCATAATAGTTTTAAAAAAGTTCACTATTTTTTTAGGTTTTCCTGATTTATATAAAAAATTAAATTCTGATAAATGTATATCTAGATATTTTGAACTATCCTTTTTAAAATATACTTTTAATATTACTCAATCTAACAAAAACATTAAATCTTCTGCTCTAAGTCATTTTTTTAATTTTCTTTTATCTAGTTTAATTATTTTAAAATCATTTTTATTATTATTTTTAATAATTTTTACTAATTCATTGTATAAAGTTTTTCAGTTATGTGTTATAATACTCCACATATCTAAATTTTCAAAACAGTAAAATCTATATTTAGATTCAGGTTCTTTGAATCAAAGTTTTCTTATTTTTAAAATAAGTTCTTTGTTATTATTATATGATTTCTTTAATTTTTCAATTAGTTCAATTAATTTATTTCATTCAAGTCAATTTATGTTAGTTTTTCTATTTATATAATCTCTTAAAATTAAATATTTTGTATTATTTAATTTATTATTTTTTTTATCTATAACTCATATTTGTTTGAAACAATTATATTTTTCTCCATATATATAAAAGTCTTTATCATCAATAATTATTTCGTTACTATTTGTTATATTATCTAATCAATAAGAATTGTTAATATCTACAATGATTGATTTATAGCTATTATCATTATTACAAATATCCATATTTATAAAGTTACTATTATTTATAGTAATATACTCTTAAACTTGATTTTTTCAAGAAAAAGATTATTATGTATATGCCAAAATAAAACTACAGTAAAATTAGTCTGAATTTATCAATAATAAAGATGGATAACTTATTTTTCATCCTTCTTTATTGATATTTTATCAGACTGAAGTTTTGTTTTGGCGAACATAAGAAGAATAAGTTATCCTTTTTTGTTCGCTAAAACATTATATATATTCAATCTATTTTGGCAGTTACTTTATTTTAGTAATTGCTTTTTTGTTATGATAAAATTAAAATTAATTTATTTAAATAGTATTATAATTAATAGATTAAATAAATGAAAATTGTGAAGAATATTAATTACTTTTATTAAGTTTGTAAACTTATTATTAATAATATTATTTTTTATATATATAATATTTGCTTCAATTGGTTTTATTTTTGCATTATATGAGTGAAACTTTATAAATTATATTAATATGTTTTCTATTTCTTGATTACTGATATGATTAGTTACTTATTTTTTAATATGTATATTTATATATATAATAATAAATTATATTTTTAAGATATTAATTGAATCATATTATTATATAAAGGATTGAAATTAGAGAACTAATTAATAATTGTTTTAATCTTTAATTTATAAAAAATATTTTATGAAAACAACAGCATTTATATTATTTATTATATTTTCTATAAGTAGTTTACTTCAAGCTTTTTGAATAAATGACTTAGCTGATAAAACAAGACAAGAAATATATAGTAATGCTACATTAGAGGAGAAAGAGGAATATAACAATATAATAAAATATTCTCCTATAGCTGATTTAACAGCTAGAATAGTAACTTTGATTATATTATTTTATATAATATTTCATTTTATTCCATTTATATATTCAAAAGTTAATAAAAAAATGGATTATCAAGAGTATAAGAAAAAATGATATTTTTAAAAAATAACTTTAATTTTTAACTATTAACTTATGTGAATTCTTGAGCTTATAGTTGTTATAATTTTAATTGCCAATGATTTTACCTTTTGGCAAGTAATTTGAATTATGATAATAGTTGAACCACTTTTTTATATACTAATACTACCTTTATTAGTATGATTATTTAGTAAAAATAAATAACTATGAAATACCTTATTAATTTTTTTAGATATATAGTTTTTATAATTATTTGTATTCTATCAATAGAAATTATATTTGTATGATTTATTTTTATTATAGAATATATATTTTTTCATCTTTCACCAATAGAATTAATATTAGTATTATTTTTTCTATTTTGATTTATACGGTGATTATATAATTTAATAGCATTTTTTTTAATTTTATGAATTTCATATATAGCACCTAATAAAAAAATATGATGATTAATATTTTCTACATTTACTTGAATATATTGATTAAAATATTTATATGATACTTGTTTGTTAGATGTCAGTATATTGATTAAAATAATAATTTTATGAATTTTATTATCTTTTACTATATGAATGGCTGTAACACCACATATAGTAAATGAAGAATAAAAAACAAATTAATTTAATATTTAACAAAAACTTTATGGAAATAATAATTTGAATAGTTGCTTTTTATATTATAATAAAGATTATAAAATTTTTTTTGAGGGCAAAATGAATTTATGGAATGTTAATATATAATGATGAATTTTTGTTAAAACCATACTCTAGAGATGATATGGATTTAATGAAACAATTAGAAAAATCTAACTCTTATAGTCCTATGATTACATCAAGGGAAATATTAATATTTAAATGGTTTCTTATTAGAGAAGTAATTCATACAATTTATAAAAAATGAATAAAACAGAATGAGTGTAGACAAATAATAGAGTGAATTGATGAAAGAATACCAAGATTTTTTTCTTATGAATTAAAATGAATATCTAATCAAGAAATAGATGATAGATTTAAATTTTATGCAGAAAAAATATCTAATTTCAATGAAGATACATCGAATGAGATAGTTTATTTATTAACTACTTGAAAGTTGGATAATTGATTTTCAATGGATATGTTATGAAGTATGTATTTTTCAACTTATTATATAAAGCAATTAGAGTGTAAAAATATTATTGTAAAATCTTTGATAGACCACTCTGAATATTTAAAACCTTAATTAATTATGAAAAAAATAAATTAAAAATTTTACAAATAATATGAATAATCCTATTATTTATAGCATTATTTGATTTAGATTATTCTTATTATCAAATACTTAAATGGTATATTTCATTATTAACAGGTTATCTGGCTTATATAAGTTTTCAAAATAATAAAGAAGTATGGATTTGGATATTTTCTATAATAACTATTTTATTTAATCCTATTGCACCTATTCATTTTGATAGAGAATTTTGGTCAACTATTGATATAATTGTAGCTATTTTACTATGATATAATATGATAATAAATAAGAACAAAAAATAAAAAACACTCAAATTTTTGACAAAACTTTCAAAAATATGATACACTATAAAACGCAGTTTTTATTTTTGTAATTTTTATACTATGAAAATTAATAGATATTTAAGCAGGTTAAGACAAAGTAAATACTATACCTGTAAAAATCTTTATCATAATTATCAAAATGATAATGAAATAGTTTTGTTTTTAATGAATATAGATAATATATTAAATGAGATATATACAACAGATAATATTGGAATAAGGTATAATAACCAAAAAGAGTTATTAAAAGTATTGAAATACTTATTAACTAATTATAAGTTATACAAAATAGATTCAATATATTTAAAATGAAACTATCATAAAAATAGATATCATAGGAAGTTAGTTTGACCAAGAGAAGCTATGATATCATCACTTATAAGTGAACTACAAAGAAGTCTTGGATATGATAATAAACATAATTCAAATATATGTTTAGACTTTTTAAATAACTACTCTAATAAATTAAGTAAGATGTGATTGAATAGAGATAAAGTAATATTAAAATTAAAGAGAGAATTAGATTTTAGATATGTAAATAATTTATAATACTATGAAATATTCAAAAGAATGGGAAGAAATAAGGAAGTATTTTTTATATTTCTTAAGTAGAAAAGAGTTTCAAAAAATAATAAATTTTAATCAACATCATTGAATAGAAAATATAAAAAAATTGATATGAGAAGAACTAATACATTATAATTTATTAGTTTGAGTCGCTTATCAGGAAGTATGAGAATTAGAAAAAGCAGAAGTATATTTTGATAATTATCTAAGCTTAGTTAGCCCAGATACAATAAATAATTATTTAACAAAAAAATGAATAACTAAATTAAATAAAGCAAATGATGAAGTAAAAAAGTTTGCTATGTTATGTTTTGAGATAGAGAGATTAGGTTTTAAATACATTGATAAAAAATAAGAATATATAATAAATAAAATTATATATTCTTATTTTTTATATTTTCTTTTATATAGGGGAAAAATAGTTATATTTTGTTTATTTTTATTTAAATATTTAAGTATTTAAGTATATTATAGTATTACATATATAACAATTTGAGGAATTAAGTATAGGCAGGGGATGATTATCAAGAAAGATTAAGTAAATTTTTTTTAAAGATTTTTTTAGAGTTACTATTTTTTATTTTTTTCATCTTTTCTAATAACAGTTTATTACTAGATATAATTATATTATTAGCATTTCATAACATCATTAAGTTAATTTCTTTTATTAAATCTCATCAGTTATATAGGATAATATTTTCATTAATATCTTTTATTCCTGTTATACATAAACATATTTTTGATGATAATGGATAAATTAAATATGTATTATTATTTATTATTCAATTAGAGCTATTATTATTGAATCTATAAATAGGTGAATCAGAAGTTATAAATGAACGATTTTTATAATTAATGTATATAAAGTACCATCACCTATTTAATAGTATATAATTTAATAACATCTTATCACTAAAAGGTTTCCATATTTCACTTATTCAATTATGTGCAATTTTATTTAATAAGTATTTATCTTTTTTATATTTATTTATATTATTTTGTCATATTTTATTTATAAAAGTATTATCTTTTAGTAGTTTTTCAATATAATTTTTTATATTTAACTTACAGTTATTATTTGATACACTACTTCTAAAAATTTGAAATTTAATAAGGTCAATAAATATTAACCTATCTGAATGAGAAAAATTATATAAATTATATTTATTATGAGTATTTTTAAATTTGTTATATCACTGTATTATATTATTTAATAAAAATGAAAACTTTTTTTCTTTTTTAGCAAAAGCTTCTTCTAAGTCAGGAGAATATTCTTCTTTTCAATTTTTGTAATCTAGGTTGCTAAATAAATTTTTTTTATAAGCTATATTTTTTATGTTTCAAAAATTTCTAGTTCACTTTTTATTAAAATCCCGGTAATAACAATTTTCTTTATTATCTGAAGTAAATCATCTTAGATAAAATTTAGATAAATAATGGTGTTTTTTAGCTTTTCCCATTTAATTTTATTTATTATTATGTTTATTTACATTTATTTTATACTGCTTCATTCATTTTATTTTTCTATAACTATTATTTTTTTCTTTTAGTGTTTTACTTTTTGAAAGTTCTCTATATCAGTTATTTATTTTTTCTTTAAAACTTTTTGTTATATCAATATTTCATCTTTTTACCAATATTCATAATACTTCAATTTCTTCTATATCTCTGTACCATTTTGTTTTTTCTAAATTAAATTTAAATCATTCTTTATTAAATAAATTTTCTATTTTTGAAAGTAAATTGATTATATTATTTTTACATATATTATCAAAAGAAATTGTAATATCATCAATAAAAATCGATATTTCGTGTTTTTTTCATTTTAATTCTTTGTGTAAAAGATTATTAAGTTTTTTAAAGAATTTTAAACTTCAAAAAATAGCTAGTCTAGAAGAAGTAGAAAATCATCTAGCTATTACCTTTTCTCAGCTATTTATTATTTCTTTTCATTTTACTACACATCATAGTTCTGCTATTATTTCAGCAGTTCTTGAATTACATATTCATAATTTTTTTAAAGAATTAACAACTATATCATATGTAATTTGTTCAAAGTAAGTTGAGAAATCCAGGATAATGTAACTTCTTTTGTATTTATATTTTGAATGTATAAAGGCTGCTCAAATATGACTTTTACCTGAGATACCTCAATAGATATATAAAGGCATTTCTTTATCAAATCTTTTTAATATTTTATTATTAATATTTCTATTTAATTCTTTTAAGGGAGATAACATCGCTCTACAAAATTTTCATTTTTTTCATCACATAATTTTGTATAGTTTATATATAGCTTTTCTTTGTTATCCAAGCAGTAGTCAATTTTATCAATCATATATTTATAGTATTTATTCTCTCATACTAGTTTTTTTGCAAGTTCATTTTTACTATAAATATAAGGTTTATTCATTTAGTTGGAATTAGGTAAAATTAAAAATTTTGAATTTTGCTCTATTAATTGTTTTTGTAATTTAGTTCAATAATTATAAATATATTTTTCTAATTTAGATAAACTTTCAAAATCCTCTATTTCATCATTTGAGAGAAAGGGCATAATAGAAAAAGAACTGACATTTAGTTTATCAGATAATATTTTTATGAAATTTTTTGATGGTTCTCTTTTGTTTGTTTCTAATTGTGCTATAAAAATTTTTGATACTCATAGTAACTTTGCAAATTCTTCTTGATTTAATCCAGCATTTTTTCTTATTTCTTTTATTAATTCTGGAAAAGTAAGCATATTATTTTATTGTTAATGTTAGGTTAGTTGGAGTGTTTAAAAATATCATAGAGAATATTTAATATTTTAAATATCCACAGTAAGATTCTTATAACACTCCAATATTTTTTCTTCAGAGGTTTTTTTTGAGTATTTTTTACACTCTCTCCAGAGTTTTGTTCAATTGTGAACAATATTTTAATTTTGCTCATATTTTTATCTCGTTAAAAATTATTTATTTAAAAAGATAATTATTTTCATTTTTAATACTAGGATATATGTAAACCTCTGAGGAACCTAGTATTAAAGACTAGTTAATTACCTCAAGTAAAATATTATTATAATATCTATTTTATAAAATATTTATTACTATTAATTACAGATACTAAATATTTGTTAGTTGTAAAGTGTTTAGTTCAGTAATTTTACTATTACTATAATTTTTTTGATTTTCTAAGTAATAGCCAGAAACTTGTTATTATAACAAGAGTTCTTAATTCATATATCCAAGTAATATTATATGAGCATATTTAAATAATATACATTTTGTATATTATGTCAAAACTTTTGTAGAAATTAAAGTTAAAATGTCCACCTGTGACAAAGTAGAAATGTCCCTT
>CAYFPB010000014.1:0-22807 GCA_964344895.1 uncultured Candidatus Peribacteria bacterium
AAACTAAGTATTATTTTTTGTTAATTTTTCACGCTGGAAAGAAAATGACCGTTTTAGTTTGTATTTTTAGTATTATATATATAATAGCATAAATTTAACATAAATAAAAATATGCAACAAAAAACAAGCCTGAAAGAAAATATTATAAAATATGATAAGAGTACTTTAAGTAAAACTATTGATGAAATAATAGAAAATAGATTTAAAGATTGAGAGTTTGAAATAGAATCAAGTATAGATGATTTACATGATCCATATTTATTAAAAGATATGGATAAGGCAGTTGAAAGAATAAAACAAGCTGATCAGAATAATAGTAGAGTAATCATATTCTGAGACTATGATGTAGATGGAGTAACTTCTACATCTATTTTGATGCATTTTTTCAAAAAAATATGACTACAAGTAAGTTATAGATTACCACATAGAGTAAAGGATTGATATGGTTTAAAAAAATATTTTATAGATGAATTAGCAGAGCTAAGTGTAGATTTGATAATAACAGTAGACTGTTGAACAAGAGATATTGATGTAATAAAATATGCAAAAGAAAAAGGGATTGATATCATAGTTACAGATCATCATGCTGTACCAGAAGTAATACCTGAAGAAGCAGTAGCAATAGTAAATCCAAAAAGAGATGATTGTAATTATTTGTATAAAAATCTAGCTTGAGCATGAGTAGCATTTAAACTAATGCAAGCTTTAGCAACTGAATACTTTCCAGAAAATAAATCAAGAGAGTACATAAAAGAATCAATAGATATAGCAGCAATATGAACAGTAGCTGATTGTATGAAACTTACATGAGAAAATAGGATAATAGTACAAGAATGATTAAAACAAATAAAAAGATCAAGAAGTAAGTGAATAAGGAAATTAATAGAAGATAAAATGCATGATGATCTAGATGCTGACTTATTTGGTTTTACAATATGACCAAGACTAAATGCAGCAGGTAGAATGGATAGTCCATACAAAGCAGTAAATCTAATATTAAATAACTGAGATACACTTAATAGAACACTAGCTGATATAGAACAACTAAATGAACAAAGAAAATTTCTTACAAAAGAGTTTACAAATGATGCATTAAACAAAATAAATAGAGATGATAATATTATATTTTATATCTCACCAGCAATAGAGCATGGTATTATCTGAATAGTAGCATGAAGAATAACAGAACAATTATACAAACCATGTATATGTTTAAAAGATGAGTGAGATAAGCTAGTTGCTAGTTGTAGAAGTCCTGAATACTATTCTATAATAGAAACACTTGAAAAGTATAAAGACTATTTTATAGCTTTTTGAGGACATAAACAAGCTGCTTGATTTTCTATAAGTAAGGAAAAATTTAGTGAATTTAAAACAAAGATTATTAATGAGTTAAACAAACTAGATTTTTCTAAACATAAGAAGGAATTACAAGTTGATAAAGTAGTAAAACTAGAAGAGTTATGATTCAGTTTTTTATCACATGTAAATAAATATAAACCATTTGGAATAGGTAATCCAAAACCACTTTTTATGGTAGAAGATTTAGAATATGATAAACTAGAATTTTTAGGACAAGCAAGAGATCACCTTAGATTTACAACAAAACATTGATTTAAGATATTTGCTTTTTATATGTGAGACTATTATGAACAAATAAAAAGATGAGTTAGAGAAGGGAAAAAAGTAAGCTTGATATTTGATGTATCAGAGGATTCTTGGATGGGGAAGAAAAATTTGATGTTAAAGGTTGTAGATATTATCTTATAATAGGTATTTGACTTTTGTAAACTAATTATTATATTTATATTTGATTAATGATTAAAATTAAATATATGACTTTAGGAGAATTACCAAAATTAACTACAAAAGATGTAGATCAAATAAAAACAGAGCTAGAACTATCTTCATGATTATCAATGAAAGTGAAAGAAGATATAATAATGATATTAAATATATATCCAGAGTTAAATGAGTATATAAAAGAATTAGAAAAAGAACTAGAGTATATTCAGGAACTATCTTGAAAAGCTCTTGCCCTACCTGATCAAAATACTGTTTTTCTTTTTACTATTGAGAATGATTCTATAGAATTTGATTATATTAGTTCAAACCTAAGACAAAAAAGAGTATCTCATTTTAGATTATCAGATATAATTGAAAGTCAAATATGAAAAGAGAAGTTTTTATCATATTTTGAAGAAAAAAATAAAAATAAATGAATTACTGATACTGATTTAAAAATTATATTAGATAGGGAATATATAGTTAATATAGCTTATATAGAAAAAGAAATACTTTGAGAAAGAAGAACCCTATATTGAGTGTATCTTATATCCAGTAAATCTTTAGATAATTAAAAAAAGAATAATTTAAATTATTCTTTTTTTAATAGTTCTTCTAATTTATCCCAATTTATAAATGGCTTTGTAAAATATCATCAATCTATTCAATTTTGAGAATTTCTTTTAATTATTTCTTCACTTATATCTCAAGAACAAGATATAATCTTTGCTTTTTTTCTATCTTTATTATTTTCTTCTATTACTCTCATTTCATAACTTACCTCATATCATAAATCTCAATTAGCTAGCTGATTATCTAAAAATATATAATCATATTCTTTATTTAGAAAAGCATTAATTAAACTATCTTTATCTTCACATATATCTATATCACTAAATCATAAATTCTTTAGTTGAGTTTTTAAAAGTATTGCTAAAGTTGGTTTATCTTCTCAAATAAGAATTTTTTCATTTCTTTGTACTATTTCTTTTGATTCAGAAACTCAAGTACTAGTGTTTTTCTCAGGATTAAAAAACTCAAGTAATAAGTTTCTATATTTATTTAGAGTAATAGGAAGATAAATAGTATGTTCATCTTTCACCTGATAACCAGCATAATATATATTTTTTGCAGAAGGGAACTCTTTTGATACTTCTGATTCTATATCTCAAGCTACAATTATAAGTTCATCATTATTTATTTTAGTTTTTAATTCAGCTATTAAAGTATTAGTTTCTATAATATTTCATAAAAAATTACTTGAATTTTTTAATAAAGTACTTATCTCTTTTTTATCTGATACCAAACAAACTTTTTTATCTTTTAAATAGCTAATATCTTCTTTGTTCTCATCTGATTGAGCTAACGGAATTGATACAGAAAAACTAGAACCTTTTCATACTTCTGACTTAACATAAATTTCTCCTCACATTAAATCAGTTAAGTCCTTTACTATACTTAATCAATATCAGCTTCAACCACTTTGTCTTGTTGTAGCAAGTGTTTCTTGAGTATATTTTTCAAAAATTTTATCTATATTTTCTTTTTTTATTCATATTCATGTATCAACTATTTCAAAAACTATATGTTTATCAGATTTATAAGCATTAAAGCTAATACTTCAAGATTTTGTAAACTTTATAGCATTATTTATTAGATTTAAAAATATTTGAGTTAATCTAGTAGGGTCTCAATAGTAATAATTAGAAACCTCTGGTTCTATATTTATATTAAGGTCTAATCATTTTCCTATTAATTCAGTATATATAAGATTAAAAATGGAATCAAGCTCTTGTCATAAAGAAAAACTAATATTTTCAAGATCCATTTTTCATTCTCTTATTTTTTTTAGGTCTAATGAAGCATTAGCAATTTTTACTAATATATCTATATTATTTATAGATTTGTCAAGTATATCTTTTTGTTCAGGGGTTAATGGTGTATCATATAATAAATAAAGAATAGCTTTTATTTTACCTAATCCTCCTCTAATATCATGACTAAGAGTTGCTGACATGTCTTCTTCATTTTTTAAAGATGATTCTAATTCTTTATGTTGTTTATATAGTTCTTTATTTTTTTGTATATTAGCATCTTCTATATTTCTTCTTAGAGAATTATCTTTAAATATATAAGTAACTATTTCATTATTTGCTGAAACAATTAATCATATTTCAAAAAATATATTTTCTCATTCAGAGTTTTGAAGCCTTACTTCTGTAAATAGATTGTTTCAATAAATTTTATTTGTTAATCAATATAGTATCTTAGTAAATATATTTTTATCCTCTTCTGGTACTATTTCAGTAATATGTTTTCATACTAAATCCACTTTTTCATATCAAAGAGAATTTTCTATATTTTGGTTTACTCATACTACTTTTAGCTTTCTATCTGTTTCAATTAGTACATAATTCCATCTTTCTAAAAGTGATTCAATTCTTCTATGATAACTTATTTCTATTTCTAGCATATCTTTTTGAGCATCAAACCTTTCATCTTCAAGTTCATTTTCAAGTTTATTAATTTTATCTTCAAATTGTCTTTTTGATTTATTATATCTAGTTTCTTTTTCCTTAAGTATAATTTTTAATTTTCTATTATAAAATTTTTGTGCTATAAAAAAACCAAGAGTTAATCATCATAAGCTAGATAATATAAGTCAAGATATATTATCTGTATGTTCTGTAACTTCTTTATTTTTCTTATCTTGAGAGTTTAAGCCTAAAAAATCTCTTTTTGATAAATCTACTATTTCATTTTCATGTGCCATAATTCTATTTTATTAATTTATTCCATAATAGAATATTTACTAAAAAAGTCAATTTTATATTTGACAATTCTTCTAGTTTTTTTATAAATATCATACTTGAGGTTTTTAAAAAATTTTTAAGGAATAAAAAAAAGGAGTGTTGAAAAATGTATAGTTTTACGAAGTTTGTTGGTACAAGAGGTGGGAGTAGAGTTAGTCTTTTTTCTGATGCAATTATGAATCCATCTGCAAATTATGGTGGATTATGGGCTCCAGAAGTAGTACCTCAGTTTGATGAGGAAACTATTAAATCAATGATCAATCTTTCTTATAAAAATCTCGCTTTAGAGGTATTAAGAGAGTTTGGTGTTGATATTTTGGATTCAGTTATAAAAAAAGCTGTAGATGTTTATGATCAGTTTGATGATCCTGAAACACCAGTTCCAGTTAAAACTGTAAAAAAAGATTTGCATGTAGCAGAGCTTTATCATGGTTTGACAAGGGCTTTTAAGGATATGGCATTAGCACCATTTCCTAATCTTGTTAGTGAGTTAGCTCAGGCTGAAAATGATAATTATTTGGTTTTAGCTGCTACAAGTGGTGATACTGGTCCTGCTGCATTATCTGGTTTTAGAAATTTGGCAAATACAAGGGTTGTTTGTCTTTATCCTGATGGTGGTACTAGTGATGTACAGAAACAGCAAATGGTAACAGAAGATGGGGATAATCTAAAAGTAATTGGTGTAAAAGGGAACTTTGATGATACTCAAAATGCACTAAAAGAAATGATTAATTCTCAAGTTTTTAGAGATGTTGTAACAGAAAAAGGTTATAAGCTATCTGCTGCAAACTCTGTAAATTTTGGAAGAATTATTTTCCAGATAGTGTATCATTTTTGGTCATATTTTGAACTGGTTAGAAAAGGAAAAATTGAGTATGGTGATGAGATAACAGTTGTAATTCCCAGTGGCAATTTTGGTAATGGTTTAGCTGCTTTTTATGCTAAATTGTTAGGTTTACCTATTGAGAAAATTGTCCTTGCTTCAAATGATAATGATGTTTTGACTGATTTTATAAGAAAAGGACGTTATGATCTTCGTTTCAGGGACTTAGTACAAACTAACTCACCAGCAATGGATATTTTGGTATCTTCTAATATTGAGAGATTATTATTCCATCTATTTGGTTGTGATATTACTCATAAGTATATGGAAGACTTAAATGATAAAAACTTCTTTGAGTTAACAAAAGCTGAGCATCAGATTATAAAGCAGGTATTTGATGCAGAGTTTGCAACAAATAATGAAGTGATTGATACTATAGGTGATGTATTTAATATCTATAACTATGATATTGATCCTCATACAGCAACTGCTTTTGTTGTCCATAAAAAGCTTAAGCTTACTGGAACATGTTTGATTGCAAGTACAGCAGAGTGGACTAAATTTGTTGAAACAATGTCTGAAGCATTGGGGTGTTTATCAAGCTTGGATTCTGTATCTAGGCATTTAGCAGTAAGTATTCCAAAACCTATTGCTGACTTAGAAAACAAACCAATTGTACATACTGATGTAGTTGAAATTGATGAAATACAGGAGAAAATATTAGCTAGTATTTGATACGATATACAAAAATCCCCACTTTTAGTGGGGATTTTTTCTATTTTGTACAAAATAATTTGTATTTTGTACAAAATATGTTATACTTTGTACAAGTTTATAATTAACTTGTACAAAAATATGAATACAGTAGCAATTTGAGAATTCAGAGCTAAATTAAGTAGCTACTTAAAACAACTTGATGATCCATCACAAGTATTATCTTTTTGACATCGTAATAAAAAAGAGTATTTAGTTTCAAAGTTTCCAGAAATAGAGGAAGGGTTTGATATTTTTAAATACCAAGCTTGAGTTATAGAAAATAATCTTCAAAAAGATTATTATAAAAGCCTAAGTACAAATTATTCAGATTGGTCTGATACTGTACATGATGATTTATTCAAAGAAGATATGAAAAAAACAAAGTATAACAGTTGAGATATTGTTATAATAAATAATAATAATAAATTAAGACCAGCTTTAGTCATATCAAACAAAAGCTATAATAAACATGATAATCTAATGCTTATTTGAATATATGGTAACAAATGATTAAACCAGTATTCATCTAAAATATCACAAGAAGATTTAAAACACTGAAAACTAAAAAAAGATTCATACTTTAGACTACATAATATATTTTCACTACATAAGTCTTTAATAGTATCAAAGGTAGCAGAACTAGAAAATAAAAAAATAAAAGAACTCAAAAATAAACTATGTGATTTTATGGATTAAAAAAGGGAATTTTTTTCTCTTTTTTTCTTGCAAAAAAAATAAAAATGAATAATATAAGTATATATAAAGAGTATATTAATAGAAATAGAGAATTATGAGTATAAAATTATTTTTTGAAATTTTGGATGGATTTCCAAAATCTAAGAATTGAAAAAGTTTTTTAAAACTCAAAAATGGTAAAAAATTATTTTTTGATTTGTTTATTAAAAAATATTGATTAAGTTGAAAATGTAATAAATACAGTAAAAAAGATGTATTAAGAAGAATTAGAATGGTTGAATTTTTTGATTATATAACATCTAATTATGAAGTTTTACATTGAGAAAAAGATAGATATATTATTGAAACTAATTTTTATAGGATGGTTATGGTAAAAACAAAAAATAATAAATTGGAATTGCTTAGTTTTTATAATTTTAGATAAAAAAATAAGTATCCCTGAGCAATATCTTTCAATTGTATTTAACAGGATACTTCTTTGTATTGTCTAAGTAGACACTCAGTATTGTATTAAAATTTTATAAAAAGTCAAATTTGAAAATAACATTTGAAAATTATGAAAATATCACAGAAAATAATAGACTATGCTATTTGGTATTATTTAAAATATTACCCAAGTCCAAAAAAATTAGAGAGAAAATTATTGGAAAAATTCTGAGAACAATCAGAAAATGGGAAAAAATATTGAGGTATTCATAGTGTAGAGCTAGAGTATATAATAGAAGAAAAACTTAAAAATATAATACAGGAAAAAGAGGTAATAGAATCAAAAATTAGATCATATAAGCAGAGAGGGAAATCAAAACAGTATATAAAGCAGAAATTATTTGAAAGACAGGAAAAAAGAGAATTGTTTGAAGAGTTGTTAGAACTAAGTTTTGTTGATTGAGAACTAGAAAACTTGAAAAAAGAATATAATAAGATACAATGAAAATATGAAAAACAAAAAATACTAGAAAAATTACTTAGAAAGTGATTTAGATATGATGATATTTTACAAATAATAAACTAAAAAATGAGCCAACAAATAATATGTCCAAATTGTAAGACAAATATAGATTTAGATAAGCTAGCTGATGAGAAATATTCAGCTATTTTAAAGGAACAAGAAAATAAACTAAAAGCAGAACAAGAGCGTCAAAGAGAAGCCTTTGAAAAAGAAATGGAGAATAAAACCAATGAAATGAGAAAAAAAGCTCAAGAGTTTGCAGAGAAAAAAGCAGAAGAAGAAAGAAAAAAAGTAGAGCTAGAAATGAAAGATATGTGAGAAAGACTTAAAAAAGCAGAAGAAGACCAACAAGAAGCTAAGAAAAAAGAGCTTGATATGATAAAAAAACAAAGGGAATTAGAGGACAAGGAAAAAAACTTTGAATTAGAAATGGAGAAAAAAATGCTAGAAGAAAGAAAACTAATAGAGAAGAAACTACAAGAACAACTAGAACAAAACTCTAAAAAACAAATGGATGAAAAAATGGAAAAAATCCAGGAAGAGTTTAGAAAAAAAGAACTAGAATACCAAAAACAACAAGAACAACTTAAAAAATCACTAGACGATGCAAAAAGAAAAGCAGAACAATGATCACAACAAATACAATGAGACATACAAGAAGATGATTTAAAACAAGCTCTATCACAGGCATTTCCAATAGATAATATAGAAGATGTACCAACAGGTATCAAGTGAGCTGATCTAATACAAACAGTTAGAAACAATCTTTGAGCTAATTCATGAGTAATAGTTTGGGAATCAAAAAATACAAAAGCTTGGCAGGATGCCTGGATAATGAAACTAAAAGAAGATAAATTAAAAGTAAATTGAAATATAGCAATACTAGTTACAACAGTATTACCAAAAGATTTAAAACACTTTTGAATGGTAGATGATGTAATGGTTTGTATTCCAGAGTTTGCTATAGCTGTAGCTAATATGCTTCGTGATAAACTATTATCTATATCAAAAGTAGAAAAATCACTAGAATGAAAAGATGCAAAAATGGAGATGCTTTACAAATATTTATCAAGTGAAGAATTCTCAAGTAAAATAAATATGATGGTAGATGTATTCTCAAATCTCAAATTAGGAATAGATACAGAAAGAAGAGCAATGGAAAAAAACTGGAAAAAAAGAGAAAAAGATCTAGAAAGAGCCACTTTTGCAATTACATGAATGTATGGAGAATTAGAAAGCCTTATGGGACAAGCCTTGCCAGGAAGCGAGAGATTAGAATTAGGAGAGGGGGATGATTAAAACTCCCTCTGTCTTCGTACCTCAGACATCTCCCTCCATGAGGGAGAGAAGAAAAAGTTCCCCCTCATGGAGGGGGAGAAAACTATAGTAACTAAAGAAGGGGGAGTTATTTAGAATTAATTTAAAAAAGATGATAAATATTGATAATGAATTTTTAAAATCTAGGTGATTAATTTTATCAAATCATAGGTTACCCTACAACCCAAAATTAAAAGATAGAGCTAGAGATTTAAGAAAAAATATGACAAGAGCAGAAAAGAAAATATGGTTTGACTTTTTGAAATGATGGAGATATAATATAATGAGACAAAGGCCAATAGATAATTTTATAGTAGATTTTTATTGTAAAGAGCTATCTTTAGTAATTGAAATTGATTGAGATAGTCATTATCTAGAATGAGCATTTGAATATGATGATGAAAGAACACAGGTTTTAGAGTGATATGATTTAAAGGTAATTAGATTTACTAACCATGAAGTGATGAAAGAATTTAATAATGTATGTGAGGTTTTGAATAAATATTAAAAAACAAAAACCTCAGCAAAGCTGAGGTTTAAAGTTAACTGAGTTTAATCAATTGGGGCCTAAATTATATTTTAGAAACACAGTTTTATCACATGTATTAATCTTTATAAACATCAAAATCAAATCTCTACTAAGTAGAGTATCAAGGATTTCACATTTAGGATCTTCTTGTTGCCATTTTTCGAACTTATCTAATGATATAAGTAGTATCTCAGCTTCCCCAGCTTTAAATGCAAAAGCATTGGTTGAAAGAAAAAATCCAAAAGCAACTAATAAACTATTAAAAATCTTTTTCACAACTTACTCCTTTTTTTAAAAAATGTACATATGTATTATACTTATAATATAAAATAAGTCAATACAGAATAATCCCCCTGCCTTTTAGGCATCCCCCTTAGAAAGGGGGAATTGAAAAAGTCTTCCCTTAGAAAGGGAAGCACCCCGAAGGGGGGATGGGATTTTTAAAATAATAACCACAAAATCATGACTAATAAACTATCACTAGATTTCTGAGGAAAACAACCTGATTTTAGGAGGAAAATATTACAAAATGTAATAGTGGATAGAAGAAGTAAATATACAGTTGTATGAGGTTATGTAGGGACAAAACAGGAAGTAGCTGATTTTGTAAAAGAATTACTTAAGGATAAGTATTTTCAAAAATCAAGTCATAATACATATGCATACAGAATAAAACTAGAAAATTGAACCATACTTGAATCAAGAAATGATGATTGAGAAACATGAGCAGGGAATTGTATATTAAGAGAACTACAAAGAGCTGAATCAACTAATACAATTGTAGTTGTTACTAGATATTTTTGATGAATACAGCTTCATGCAGATAGGTTTAAAAATGTAATAGAAGCAACAAAAATATTTTTAAATGAATTTTAATTTGATAAAGTATATATTTTGAGTATATTGTAAAAGTAACTAATTTTATTAGTTACTTTTATTTCTTAATGTTATATAAGGGGATAGTAAAGTGATTATTAGACTTACTGTGTTCTTATTGGTTATATTAGTATTATTTTTTCTAAAAATAGAATTATGTTACTAATTATAACAAACAAAAAAAGCCTGAAAGAGAGGCTTTTTTTGTTTTCTTAAAAGCATATAGTAAAGTGCTAATAAAGATTTACATGTTCTTAATGTATTATTATTATATCTTATATGATAAAAAAATCAAATTTATTTTACATTTTTTGTAAAAAAGATATATTGAATTTGAATTAAATATAAAAATATAATATGAAAATAATAAGATCAGTTAGGAAATCAATAAGTTTGAGAGTAAAAGATGGAGAACTAATAGTTAGGGCTCCAGTTTTTATGCTTAAAGGACAGATAGAAGACTTTGTAGAAAAACATAGGGAGTGGATAGATAAGCAATTACTTGAACACTCATTTAAACCACAGGTATCAGAACAAGAAATAAAGGATTTAAAAAAACAAGCAAAAAACTATATAATTAATAGAGTTGAAGAAATAGCTGAAGAGAACTGATTTAAATATAATAATATAAGAATAACAAGTGCTAAAACTAGATGGTGAAGTTGTACTAGTAAGAAAAACCTAAACTTTTCTTATTATCTAATATGAGCATCAAGAGAAGTAATTGATTATGTAATAATTCATGAACTAGCCCATTTGAGAGAAATGAATCATTCAAGAGCTTTTCGGAATATAGTTGAATCAATAATGCCAGATTATAAGATATATAGAAAATGGTTAAAAGATCATGGAAATACATTAATATTTTAAATTAAACTTGAATAAGTATATATTTTGAGTATATTAATAAAGCTGACTAGCTATCAGTCAGCTCTTATTTTTTAATAAGGCATAAGGAGATAGTGAAAATGCCAAAAATATTTATTTATTTTGTAGTTATATTAATACTGTTTTTTCTAAAAATAGAAAACTGTTTTTAACTATAAAAAAACAAAAAAAGCCTGTAAGAGAGGCTTTTTTTGTTACTATCATTTGGAGGCAATATGCCAAAAATAATTATTTATGTATGTTTATTATATTATAAATAATAAAAAATGCAAATTTATTTTACATTTTTTATAAAATTTATATTATAAATTATAATATTAAAATAAGTAATTTAAAATGCAATTAAACAAAGAATTATTAGAAGAGTTTAGAAACTCAGAATCAAAGCTATTAGCAGTAACAAAGTATTTAGAAAAAGATGACACTTTGGAAGTAATTGGTAGTTTAGAAGAAAATTACCCCGATATTTTGGAGTGAATATGAGAAAATAGAGTTAATTCTATAAAAGAAAAAGAAATAGACAGAGAAAAACTACATTTTATATGAAATATTCAATCAAAGGAAATAAAATATATAATAAGTCATTGCTCGGTCGTTCACAGCTTGGATGATATGAAACATCTAAAAAAGTTTGAAGACATAGCAGGGAAGCAATGAAACTGGATACAAGTATTTTTACAAATAAATGTGGATGAGATAAAGCCTTGAGGAATTAAAGTAGATCAAATACCTGAGTTTTTAGATGTAATTTGAGAAATGGAAAATGTAAGCCTTATAGGATTTTCTTGTATATGAAAATCTGAATGTAGTAAGGAAGAAAAAGAAGCAGAGTTTGATTTACTTATAGAGCTTAGAAATAAATACCTACAAAATTGATTTGTCTCAGCAGGTACTTCAAGAGACTACAAAATAGCTCTTGAAAAATGAGTGGATATAATTAGAATAGGTACAAATTTATATAATTAAAGGAATTATGAATTATAATAAGATTTTATCAAAAATACAAAAATTAGAAGAAAAATCTTTGCTTTTATTAACAGAGTTAAAGTCACATAATATTTTAAAGACAGAAAATGATTTATATTTAAAAAGTGATAAAGATAGTTTTAAGTTATTATGGGAAAAATATATAGTTCTTTTTCTTGAACTACAATCACTTATAAAAAAAACTAGTTATAGAAAATATATATTTTTCACAGATTATAATAAATTAGTATTAAATAAATATTTATTATTTATATATTTTAATTCATTATTATTAATAATTAAGTATTCTGAAAACATCAAGATTTTCTAAGAACATTTTTAAATGAAAACTTTAAAAAGGACTTTTGAGTTTTTGCTAAATATATATATATTTACCTAGACATATTTATACAATAAATACAGCAAATTTATTTATCAAATCATTTAAGTTACTTATAGATTCTAAAGTTTATAAGGTTTTAGATTCTAAAATATTTAATATAGATTTAAATAATAGGTTTTTAACCGATTATTATAATGTTCATCACTACTTTAAGTTTAGATTTGATAATTTTTTATATTTTGTTTCAAAATATATTGGTACTTTTATTGCAAGAGTCAGATTTACACCAAGAAACTATTGACTAATAAAGAATAAAAACTTAGAAAAATATTTATTAATATCTAAACCATGAGATATTTTATTAACAAGGTGAAATTGGAATGCCTCTAATATAACAATCCCTGGTTTTTGGAAACATATGACAATGTATGTATGAACTTGAAAATATTTAATTCAAAATTATAATAATAAACACCTAAAAAAACTTGATAAGAATAAACATTATATAGTTGAAGCAAAATGAGATGGTATAAAAGTAGTAGAGTTTAATGAACTGGTATCAAGAAATGATTATTTGTGAGTATCAAGAACTAGTTTTAGTGATGAAAAAATAAAAAGAACAATAGGACAAAGCCTAAGTCATGTTGGTAAAAAATATGATTTTAGATTTAATTATCATTCAGATTCTAATCTGGTATGTTCAGAACTGGTTTTAAAGTCTTATGCAAAAGAATTTGGCGATGATGAATGAATAGATATAACTCTTGAAAATTTATGACTTAGTTTATCTTTTCCTCCTAATAATTTTATTAAGTTATTAAAAAAAGAGAAGAAAAAATGAAAAAAAGCAATAATATTTCCAGTATTTTTTATAGATAGTATTGAAAAAACTGGTAAAAACTTTATTTCTTCAAAAAAAGCATTTATTGAATCATGAAGGAGATCTAGGTTGAGTTTATTTTTAAAATAAAAAACTATGAATACAAAAGAATATTGATTAGCTCTATGATGATGAGCTGCTAGATGATTTATACATATCTGAGTTATTAAATACTTGGAAGAAAATAATATAGACATAAAAGAAGTGTCAGGTACTTCTATGTGAGCTATTATAGCAGCATTGTATGCTATGGGGAAGACTAGTGAGGAGATGATAGAAATAGCAAAGAATATAAATTTTTTAAAGTTAATAGACTTTGATCTAAAAAGTGGACTTATTAAATGAAATAAAATAAAAAAAGTATTAGAGGAACTATATTGAGATACAAAAATAGAGGATTTAGATATGAAATTAAAAATAGTTGCAACAGATATAGAAGCTTGAGAAAAGTTTGTTTTTGAAAAGGGAAGAATTGTAGATGCTGTAAGATCTAGTTTAAGTCTTCCATGAATAATATCACCTAGTAAGGTTTGAGAAACTCTGTATGTAGATGGATGACTTACAAATAATTTACCTGTAGATGTACTTGAAACAGATAATTGTATATGAGTAAGTGCTTTAAAAAAAGTAACAGACAAGCTGGTATTTAAGAGAAAAATACTATGACTTGAGTTTAATAAGTGATTACTAGAGATGAATTATAATATTCTTCATAGGACTATACTTATAATGATGAAGCAAAATGAAGAAAAATCTATAGAAAAAAAACAAAACCTAACACTTCTTTCTCCTAGTTTTTGAGATTTAGATTATTATAGTTTTAGGGATATAGATAATTTTATAGAAATAGGTTATAAAGAGGCAGCAGAAAAAATATTAAAAAAATAAAAAATCCCATTTGGGATTTTTTATTTTTTTAATAAATCATAGATTTCTTTAAAATTGGATACATCTACAACTTTCATTTCTATAGATCCTGAACCAACAGTATAAATATTAACTATTCAATTTTTAAATATTTTATTTATAAATCATTGATTTTTTTCAATAAAATTAAATTTATTATATAAAATAGTATGATGTTTTTTATAAATGATACCAGAGTGAAATAAGACTCTTTGTTTTTCAAAATTGTAATATCTTACTTTGATACTCCATATAACTAATCATAAACATATAATTGTAATAGCTAAAGAAATAATAAAAGGAATTATAGTTTCATTTATTATAAGACTACTAAATAATATAAATATTGAGAAAAATATAGCTAGTGGAAGTACTGTATTTCATATATCTTGTGTAGAATTATTTACTATCTGATTATCTAAAGAGTTATTATTTAATATATTATCAAAACTATTATGAGTATTAAAAACTTCTTTTACAAAAGATATATTTATGCTATTTGATAAAATAGAAATTGTTTGATTATTTTTTCACTCAATAACTTGTTCTCAAGCAATATTTAATGAAAGATCTCAAGTATTAGTCAAAGGGTATTTTGTAGATTTTATTCATTTTATATTTCTAATAAGAGCATATTTTTTACTTATAAAAATTATACCACTGATTGATTCAATAAAGTCATTATATATATTATTAATATATCTAGATTTATTATAATAAAATACTTTGTAAGTATATACTAGCAATAATAAAACAAATATAGAAACTAGGATTATTCACATAAAAGCAGATAAATCAGAGCTAAACATAGATATAATAAATAGTATACTAATTAATATAGTTAAAAAAATTGCAAATCAAATAGATGATTTTAAGAAATTAACTAGGTTGAATTCTATTTCTATAGATTTATGGTCATTACTTTTATGTATTCAAACTTTTGATAGTATGTTGTTTTCTAAATCTTGAGTTTTTTTTATGTTTGCAAAAACAATATTGGTATTTGATCAAATAGAACTAAAATATATACTACAAGTTCATAATAATTTATCTAATATGGATTCTTTAACTGTTACTCATGTAATTTTTTCTATACTAAAAGAGTTGTGTTTGTTAGTTAAAAATTCAAACTTTTTTTCTATACTAGAAGACTCTATAATAAACCTAGTAAATATAATTCTTATGATTTGACCAATTACTGCTACTATAAATACAGGTGGCATTAATAATAGAGGTAATAAAACAACAATAGATTTTAAATAACTCATTTTATATTCAGCTTTGAATTCTTTATCATAGTTCAGAGGTGTTTCAATTTTATTTTTATATCATACTATATCATTTTGATTTGTTGTTTCAGAAACTTCTGTATTATTAGTTTCTTGCATTATAGTATTATCTTTTAGATATTTTATATTTTTCATCATTTGTTCTCAATGAGTCATATTTTTAAATATAACTTTATTATTTGATCATTCAGAACTTACTATTACATCATGTATTCAAAATATTTTTGACCAAAAGCTTTGAACATTTTCAGTGTCTGAGACTGATTCCATTGGTAGAAAAGAATAAACTTTTGTTAAAAATCATTCAGTATAAAAAATTGAATCAGTATAAATATCATACTTTCTTCTTTTTAAATCTAGGTATGAAAATATAAAAGTAGCAAAAAATCAAGCTATAAATATTACTAGTAGAATAATAAATATTACTGAAAGAAAATCAAATGCTTGATCTGATAATTCTTCAGAAGCGGCTAATCCATCTATAAGTACATAAAAAATTATGAATAAGTTTACTAAAGCTTTTCAAATAATTTCTCCTACAATTCATAACCAATGAGGCCTAGCTTCTTGTACTAATTTATTTTTTTGTAAAGCAAATCAATTATTTTTCATTGAGGCTTGTATATTTTCATAAACCTCTAGAGGTTTATCTATATTTTTTAATATTAATTTTGAATTATTACTTCAAGCTGTACTTATTAATAGATGTCATGTTTTAAATATTAGATTTTGAATAAATCATAAAATACTAGTTACTTGAGTAATTCTATTTATATTTACTTCAACAGAGTTATCTGAGAATAAGTTTCAGTAATTATATATTATTTTATTATTTTCAATTATATACTCTTCTTTTTTATATTTTATATTATACCAAAAGTACATTATTAAAGTAACTATTCATGATAATACTCAAATAGTAATATCAAATAATAATACTAAAAGTGTAATAAATAATAAAAATCCTACAGGACTTCATAATAATATATAACTTCTTTTATTTGGTTTTAAGTTTAGGGAAGGCAGATTATTATTATTTGTTTCTTTTGCTTTTTCTTCAGGTTCTATGTTGATTGTAAATATGTTTTCACAATCACATTTAACCTTTTTTCAATTCAACTTACTATCAATATTGTACTCTTTATTACAATTTGGACATGTTATTTTTGTCATATTTTATAGTTAATAATTAAATATAAAATATTATATCATATTTTTTCTTGAATTTCAAAAATATAGCTATATAATATTTTATATTTAATTATTTTTTATTTTATGAAAAAAATTGTTTTACCTATTGATGTAGAAGAGGGGGATAATATTACACCAGGAAAGCCCGCAATAAAATGGATGATATCAATGCTTAGTATATTAATATTATTTATTGTTTCATGATATTTAATATTTATTGCTTTTGCTCATTTAGTTATATGAAATATTTCACTTGAAGATGAAAAAAAATATTTTTGAGATTTTATGGTTAGTGATGAGCAAATGATATTATTTAATACTGATAGTTTACAAAATAAGTTGGTAGGTTTAGATAATCTAGATATATATTTATCTGAATCTGAAGAAGTTAATGCTTATGCTATTTTATGATGAAATATAGTAATAACTAAATGATTATTAGAAAATATAGAGTATGAAGAAGAGTTAATATTTATATTATGACATGAGGCTAGTCATGTATACAATAGAGATGTATTAAAGTCTATGTTATCAAATATACCATTTGTAATAACCTTGTACTTTTTAGGTTATGAAATTTGAATAGATTATATAGATATTGTTGATTTAACAAGCAATTATGTAAGTAAAACTACTGAATTAAATGCAGATGATTGATGAATAAAATTGCTAAATGATATGGAATTAAATTTAGAATGTAGTTTGAATTTTTTCAATAAGGATACAGATATATTTAGTAGTTATTTACAATTTATTTCAACTCACCCTACAAATATTTCTAGAATAAAAAATATAAGGAAAAATAATAAATTTCCAGATAAAGAATGTAGTGAACTAAAACTTAATATTAACTAAAAAAATTATGAACAAAAAAGAACTAATAAAATACTTAGACGAATACCTAAAAATATCTGAATATACAGATGAATCAAAAAATGGTTTACAAATAGATTCTAGCAAAGAAGAAATAAAAAAAATATGATACAGTGTTGATTCAAGTAATTATATATTTGATTTAGCAGTAGAACAATGAGTAGATATGGTTATATCTCATCATGGTCTTTTTTGGTGATATGAACAAGTACTTGTATGATTACCATACAAAAGAGCTAAAAAAATGATCGAAAATGATATATGTAGTTATGCTTGTCACTTACCACTTGATGCACATCCAGAAGTAGGGAATAATGCATGACTTATGAAAGCTTTTATAAATATTTTTGGTTTACAAGAATGAGATTATGAGATAGAGGAAATTTGTGAATATAAATGAAGTAATATTTGATTTTGACTTAGATTTAAAAATACCTTACATGTTTCAAACCTAGTAACACCATATGCTGAACATATGCAACTATTAAAAAGATTTTATAATTTTTGAAACTTAACAAACTTTAACTCTATAGCTTTTGTATCTGGAGGGGCTTTAAGTGAAGTAAAGGAAGCAAAAGAAAAAAACTATGATATATATGTGACATGAGAATGAGTTCATCATGAAATGATACTAGCAAAAGAGATAGAGCAATCTGTATTGATTTGAGGACATTATGAAACAGAAAAAATATGACCAAAACTACTTGCTTATCACTTGAAAGATAAATTTTGACTAGAAGTAGTATTTTTAGATGAAAAATATTAGTTTGACATTTACGATAATATAAAGTATAATATTTAATATATATTAAAATATTATATAAATCAAAAATGAATACTTATAGTAGTGAAGAAATTAACACTTTAATTGAGCCTTATTCAAAGCAACAAAGAGATATGCTTTTAGATTTCTTTTGAAATACAGCTTCAGCAATTGTTTTGAATAAAAATTTATGAAATAATAATGAGGTTTGAGAGAGAGAAAGGGACTATGATGATGTACTTAAAATGGTAAAAGAGAAACAATTTTTGGAAGTTGGTAGTATTTTAGATCAAATTCCTTGGGAAAGTACAGCAAAAAATAGGATAGAGTTAGTTAAAAAAGCAAGAAAAAGTGTAGCATAACTTTTTAACAATCATTTTACATTTTTTAACTTTATTAACAATTTTGTTAAAAATTGTGAACAAAAAAATATTCTAAAAAAACTCAAAAATGGTAAATTTTTTCTGTTTTTTTAGAATATTTTTAAGAAAATAATTAAATATTCTTAAAACTATCAGTTTTAGCTTTTCAGTTTATAATCATATATAGGTGAAAAGGAGTTTGAATTATTCATTTTCATATTTTGTATAGAGCTTCTACTGTTGTATAGATAGAATTAGCTGTTCATAAACTAAATCCTAAGATATGCTCATGTGCTGTTTTAGGATTTTTTGCTTTTTCTACTAGTTCAGCTGGTAGATATTCTTCTACTTTTGTTTTAAATTCTTCAATATTTACTTGTTTTTCAACATCTTCTTTTAATGATTTTATTTCTATCTTTGAAGAATTTTCTATTAATTCTAGAGCTCATCTCAGAGTAAAAAATAGTTTTTCCACTTCTTTACTATCTAAGTTTTCTTGTTCATTTAACTCTGCTTTTAGACTGTCTATTCAACTTAGAGTTTCTTTTTTTACTAAACTCTCAGCCTTTTGTTTTTCAATTCAAAACTTTGAAGCTATATCTTTAGCTAGTTCTTCTAAAAGCTTTTTTTGATTAAGATCATTACTATTTATTTCTTTTTTTTCTATACTCATAATATAATTATTTAAGTTGTATTATAATAAAAAATATATATTTAAACAAATTTTCTTTCAATCTCTCATATTAATTCTATAGTTAGGTGAAAAAAATTTTTATTAAAATATATTTTTTATTATGAGGTTATTGTAATTTTTCTAACTCAGTCTTAGATAATGTTCAAAAGTCTCAGTTTATATCTGATGAGGCTGTTTTTTTGAAATATTCTATTGCTTTATCAGTATTTCATTTTGCTAGTTCTAGTTTTGCTTTTACAAAATTTAGCATTGGGCTTATTTTGTTTATTTTTAGTCATTTTTCTATATACTCTTCAGCTTCTGTATAGTCTTTATCTACTTTATAAGTATTTTCATCATTAGCTTTTATATCACTTTCTTTTTCTATAAGTATCCATCAATAATATCAATAAAATATTTCATTTTTTTTATATTTTTCTATTGCTATTTTAGTAAAATCTAAAGATTTATCAATTTTTCCATTTACTATATGATAAAATATAGCCATATTATAATCTATTTCAGTTGCTTCATCTTCCTTTAATATAGTTTCTAGTGTTTCAAGCATTTTTCATATTTCTCATAGTTCATAGTAGTTATACAGTATTCTTTTATTTGCTTCATAAGTATTTTCATATCATGTTTTTAATGCTCTTTTGAAGTGTATAGTACTTAAAACATATTCTCTTAATTTTTCATATATTACTCATAAAAAGTAACTTGCTTCAGGATCTTCTTTTACTATTTTATAATATTTTAATAAGTTTATTTTTGCATTTATATAGTCTCAAAGCTCATAATAGCTTTTAGCATTTATTTTCAGTACTGGTTTGTAATCACTTTTTACATTTAATATTTTATTTGATGTTTTTATTGCTATAGGGTATAGTCAATTTTCAAAAAATGCTCATGTAATCAGTGCTTTTTTATATATCGGATCATCTACTTCAAAGTTTTTGTAAGTTTTAAGTGCTTTTTTTATACTTTTTAGTTCATCTATTTTTATAGTTTCATTATCATCTATATATTTTTTAAAATTTTGTATGCATGTTGTGAAGTTTTTTTCACAGTTTAGAGCATTTCTATAATAAAATAGTTTTTCTTTTTCTAGATCTATAGACTCAAGCTCAGTTATTATTTCATCTAAGCTTTCTCAGCTTGGTACTTTAGAAAATATCAGAGCTAAAACTAGTTTATCTTTTTCTAGTTTTTCATAGTCTTTTATTTTTTGATAAAAAGAATAAGAGTTTTTAAACTTTTTTAAAAAGAAATATATATCTCATAGTTTTTTTATTGTTTCTTTATCATCTGGTACTTCTTTGTGTACTTTTAAATACTTAGTTAATGCTGTTGTATATTCCTGATTTTGTATATTCATATCTCACTTCATAATAAGTCATTTCAAAGCCAGCTTTTTTTTAATAGTATCTATTCTAGATTTTTTTTCTTTTATACTCAACTTCTGCGCTTCAGTTAGTACTCATGTATTAGACTTAGAAGCTATTTCTTCCATTTTTTCTATACTTGTTTCTTCTTTTATTTCTACTTTTTCTTCATTATCTATAAAGTAACCATTAAACATATATAGTCATGTAATTATTGTGGATATAATAACCACAGTAATTATATTTACAACAAGGTTTTTACTCATTTATCTTTGTCTTTATCAAATATTATATCTATAATATTTTTTTAACTTTATTTGTAAAGAAAAAAGTTTGATTTTATTAAAAATATTAGACTTTAGCCTTAGCTCCTCTCCTTTTGAGAAGAGGAGGAGTTTTTGAAAAAAGTCAATAAAAGATTAACATTTTTCTGGAAAATTATTTGTATAAATAGGGGAGTTAAGATAGTAAAATTTAATAAATATTTAAAAGTATATATATAATATATAAAAAGATTTGACAAAAAGAGATGAAAGGATATAATGAATATATATATATATATATATATATTATTAAAAGAAAAAAAGATGGTAAAATTTATAAATCCAAGAACAGATTATGCATTTAAGAAAATCTTTTGAAGTGAGACATCAAAGGATATCTTAATAAGCTTTTTAAATGCAATACTAGATTTTTGATGAACAAAAAATGAGATAAAAGAAGTAGAAATACTGGATCCATATAGTGCTCCAAAAATCAAATGATTAAAAGAAAGTTATTTAGATGTAACAGTAAAGACCAAATGATGAAAAACAATAATAATAGAAATGCAAGTATTAAATATAAAATGATTTGATAAAAGAGTACTATATAATTTGTGTAAGAAATATGCAAATCAAATAGAAGAATGAGAAGATTACTTAAAACTAAATCCGGTGATAGCATTAACAATAACAGATTATGTAATGTTTAAGGAATTAGATGAGGATAAATATATATCAAAACATATAATAAAAGAAAAAGACTCAAATAATATCTATAATGGGGATTTAGAGTTAGTATTTTTAGAATTACCAAAATTTAAGAAGAAACTAGAAGAACTAGAAAGTATCCAAGATAAATGGATATATTTTATGAGAGAAGTAGATGATATGAAGGTAGAGCCAGAACAGTTTAAGAAAGAAAAAGCATTTAATCATGCCTTTAATATAGCAAGTACAATATGATTAAGTGAAGAAGAATTAGATTTAATAGAAAGAAGATGAATATTTTTACAAGATCAAAGATGAGCAATGGAATTAGCCATTGAAACATGAATGGAAAAGTGAATAGAGAAGTGAAGGAAAGAATGATTAGTAGAATGAATGGAAAAGTGAAGGAAAGAATGAATAGAAAAATGAAAGGAAGAGGAAAGAATGAATTTAATTTATAATGCCTATTCAACATGAATTTGAATATCAACGATTAAAGATATTTTTAGTATAAAAAAAGAAGAAGAAGTAATTGATATAATAAAAAAGAAGAATAAGGAAAGTGGAATTGAATAAAAAAGCTAAGCCCCAAAATCCCTCACCCCTAACCCCTTCCCTAGAGCATCTCTCTCTTGATCAAAGCTCAATTCACCTTGATCTCCTCCCAAAGAGAGGGGAATTTTTTTGTTTTTGAAAAAAAGTCAAAAAAAGATTTGCGTTTTGAGTCTGTAAAAAATTTTGTGTATCTGGAAAAATAGCTACTATAAAAAATA
>CAYFPB010000015.1:0-21718 GCA_964344895.1 uncultured Candidatus Peribacteria bacterium
ATAAAATTCCTTATCCATCTCTCTCAAAAATTACGAGTGAAATAAGTAAAAAATAAAAAAACATATGTTGCACAACGTTTCACGATATGTGAAGTCTAGCGAGGTACGAGCTAGATTTGGGAGAGAGTCCGGCAGGACTCGAACCTCATATCGTGTGTTATCGGATCTGACTAGTTCTATTGCTGACTATATGTATTTTCCTAGATTTTTCAAGCATTTTGATGATTTTCTTATAAACACCTTGATTTTCAGTTAAAGAACTAGTCAAGTGCAACGGGATTTTTTCGGAGAAAAAACGTATTTGTTTTGGATTATATTAAAATTGTAAAAAAGCAGTTATTATCTGTAAATAGATGAATAACTGCTTAGAAATTAAAAAAAAGAAGGGGTTGGACGATAGTCCAAAAAAGTTCCACAGACTCTGTTTTTAGAAAAAATATAATTTATTTAACTAAACATTACTTTAGTTTTTGTTGTTTTAACTCAAGAACTATATGGTCAAAATCACTTTTATATAACTTATCCTGTTTTGGTTTAAACTTTTCATACTCTTTCTCAGCCAAAGCAATTGCAACTTCATGACTTATTTTTCATAAGCCTTGTAATATTTCTTGTTCTGTAAATTTTAAAAAAGCATCTAATTTTTCTCTCCAATCTTTCATATTCATTATTTTTCATCTACTTGCTTGAAACTCTGCATAATCAAGATACATATCAACTATATGATTTAAATCTTTCAATTCATCTTTTTTTAAATAATTTTTTGCAACTCTTACATCACTTTTATATATTTTTCACTTTGGTGCTTTTCTCCAAGTAGTAAGTCCCATATTTTCTTTTTCTGAGCCTACTCTATCATAAATTATTTCTGCTGCTGTATTTCAAGTAATTGCAAAATGTAGTTTATTTTGAACTGTAGCAAAAAACTTTTCTGCTTCTGCTGTATGTGGAGAATAATCAAAACTTGTAGCATAAATATCAGTTATTTTTTGATAACTCATTCTTTCACTTGCTCTAATATCTCTTATTTCTTCAAGTAATTCATCAAAGTACTTAGCATCAAATTTACTTCAATGTATAAATCTTTCTTTATCTATAGCAAAACCTTTTAAAATATAGTTTTTTAATTTATCTGTTGCCCATATTCTAAACTGAGTTGCTTTCTGTGAATTTACTCTATATCATATTGAGATAATAGCTTCCAAACTATACATTTTAGTATTTCTTTTTACTTCTCTTTTTCATTCTTTTTGAACTTGTAAGAAATCCTTACAAGTTGATTTTTCTTCTAATTCTTTTTCTTTATAAATATTTCATAAATGTAAAGTGATATTTTGAGGTGTTGTTTCAAAAAGCTCAGCCATTAATCTTTGACTAAGCCATAAATTTTTTTCCTCAAATAAAACTCAGATTTTTACTTTTCAATCTGGTGTTTCGTATATTGTTATTTGATTTTGCATAAATAGTAATTTTAAAGGTATATATATTATTTTTTATTTTTAATCTTTATGTAATTTTATACTACTAAATAGGTAAGTAGAAATAAATATCATAAAAGCCATTATTCAGAATAGTATTTTAACTCATAAAGTATCAAAACTTCAAATAAAATACATACATGTAAAAGCTAATATTACTCATATTAGTAAAAACCATTCTCTTATTACAATATACTCTTGTGAAGTCTAGCGAAGTATGAGCTAGATTTGGGAGAACGAAGTGCAACGAGTGAACCTCATATCATGTGTTGTGCGACCTTGCGAGTATGCGAGCAAAATGCAATGTGGTTCGACTGTAAGGAGAATGTATTTAAAAATTCTTTTTTTTATTAAAATGTACAAAAGTCCTTATTTTATAAAAGGGGGGTAAAAGTGCTTTTGGAAAAAGCACAAACTTACGTTGCTTTTAAATTATTCGGTAATTTTTTAGTAATATCCATGCTTAATAGAGATTTCATTTGTGTAATTGCTGTTTTATTCAAACTTTCCAACCTTTCAGCTTGTTTAATTCACATTTTTATAAATTCTGCATTCATACTTTCTATATTTGCGAGAATTATTAATTGTTCAATATCTGCATAATCTCTAATATTTCTTTTTTTATCTGGATTTTCATCTCTCCATTCTTTTGCTGTTTTTCAAAATAATGCTTTATTTAAAATATCAGCTTCATTTGCATAAGCAAAATTTATTTCATTCTTTGAAAGCATTTTTGGAATAATATTTTCTTTTATAGCATCAGTATGAATTTTATAATTTACTTTTGTTAAAAATCTCTTTGCACTCCAATCAAGTGTTTTTAATTCATGTTCTTTTAATCTTTGAAACTCCTTAATAAGGTAAATTTTAAATTTTGGACTAATCCACATTCAAAATTCAAAAGCTATATCTTTGTGAGCATATGTTCATCAATATCTTCAAGTTTTTGCAATCAATCAGATAGCATTTGTTTTTTCTGACCATTGTTTCACACTAATTTTAAAGCTATTTAATCAAGCCTTATTTTTAATTGTGGCACATTCGCCATAATTAAAATCTGGGTTATTTATTTCTTCCCAAATTGCTAAAAATTCAACTGTATTCCTATTTCTAAGCCAGTCTGAAATAAAGAATTCTCATTCTTTAGCTTGTAACATATCTGTGATATTTATGTAATCCTCATCTTTGATTTTCAAAATACTTATTTCAGATCACATTACTTCAATTTTTTGATTTTTTGACATTATTTTTAAATTATCCTATAAATTAAAATGGATTGTATGCATCATAACTTTTTCAATCAAAAGTTACGTCTACTCAAAAATATTCTTTTATTTTATTGTTAAATTTTCAAAATTCTTTTTTATAATATTCATTATATGTTATTCATCATAATGAACTTATTTTCCCTAAAGATTTGTCATGAAAATTATAATAATCGATAAATACCCCTAATTCTTCCTTTGTATTAATATCTATAATCTTATACCATTCATTTACACTATTAATTATTGAATAATAAGCTACACAAGTATTTAATTTCTCTGAATATTTAATTTTTCATGTATATAGTAATGCTTTAGTTTTCTCATTATCTTTTTTTAAATCTAAAAAAAATTGATTTCAGATCTCAGCACATTTAGTATTTTTAATAAATATATCATTTTTATTTATTTGTACCTCTAATTCCTTTATTTTTTTATCTTTCTCATTATTCCAATCAATAGAACATCATGTTAATATTACCAATAAAGAAACTAAAGTTATAATTTTTTTCATAGTACAAAGTCTTTAAAAACTAAAAATATAATAACAAATATATTCATTTTTCTCAAAAAGTCCATAGGACTTTTTGCTCTTATTTTTTATCCCCCTTTTATAAAATCCTTAAAAAAAGAATTTTTAAATATGTCGCACAACTCTCCATTATAAGAATTGTTTTCTTGATTTATATCAAAAATAGTATATAATACGAATAACTATTATATACTTTTATTATACTAAATTATGAATTTAAATCAAGATTTTTATTTAAATAAATTGGAAAGAGAAATATTATTGAGGTGATATTCTTGAACAACTAAGGATATTTATATGAGCTGTATAAAACATTTTTTATTAAAAATAAAAGATAAACCTGAAAACTTAAATAGAGATGATTTAGTTGATTTTATATTATATTTACAAAAAAATAAAAAAGCTCCTAAAACTATTAACCTTTATAAAATGGTAATAAATTTTTTTTATAAAAAAGTACTTAAATTAGATTTGGAATTAAATATTAAATTATCAAAAGAAGCTAAAAAATTACCTGTAATATTAAATAAAATTGAAATAGAAAAAATAATAAATTCTATTAAAAATAGTAAACATAAATTTATTATAGCAATAGCTTATTGAGCAGGATTAAGAGTATCTGAAGTTGTAAACTTAAAAACCTGAGATTTTGATTTAGAAAACTTAACTATTCATATAAAATGAGCTAAATGAAATAAAGATAGAATTACTATATTTCCAGAAAAATTAAAAAATGAAATAATAAAAAGAACAGCTTGAAAAAAATGAAATGATTTGTTAATTGAATCTGAAAGATGATGAAAACTAACAACAAGAAGTTTACAAAATATTTTTCAAAAAGCTTGTAATATTGTATGAATAAAAAAAGATGTTAGTTTCCATAATTTAAGACACTCCTTTGCTACACATTTGCTTGAAAATTGAGTAGATATAAGGTATGTTCAGGAATTATTATGACATTCTAACATAAGAACAACTCAAATATATACAAAAGTAATGTCTCCAAATATAAAAAATATTAAATCACCATTATAAAATTTGTATTATTATAAAAAAACAATAGAATAAGAAAAATTAATAACTTGAATTATGAAATTTAAAGAAGCACACTTAAATTTTTTGAATTATTTGGAAGTTATAAAGAACAAATCTCAAAAGACTGTTGAGCAGTATGATAGGCATTTGAGGAAATTTGAATCTTTTTTGGTGGAATCTTTATGAGAAGAACCTGCTTCTTTTGAAGTTGAGGATATAGATTTGAATAAAGCTGAAAAATTTAGAAGTTATTTATATGAAAAAAATAGGACTATATCTATTTCCACAGCAAATTATTATATGATAACTCTAAGAAGCTTTTTAAAATATCTAGAGAAAAAGTGAATTAAATCTCTATCAGCTACATCAATTGATTTAATAAAAGCTGATGAAAGACATGTAGAATTTCTAAATGAAGAAGAGCTTGAAAGACTATTTAGTGCTCCTGACTCTAATACTCTTATATGAGCTAGAGACTTAGCAATAATGGAATGTATTTACTCAACATGACTCAGAATATCTGAATTAACACAGTTGAACAAAAAAGATATAAATCTAAAAAGAAAAGAATTTGCAATAAGATGAAAATGAAAAAAAGTAAGAGTAGTTTATTTAACTAAACATGCTGCTAGCCTAATAGAAAACTATTTAGATAAAAGAACTGATCATATGTGACCATTATTTATAAGACATAATATAAAAATGGATAATATAGATGCATTGGAAGATGAAAAAGTAAGACTAACAAGATTTTTTATTACTTGAATGGTAAAAAAATATGCAAGTAAAGCTTTTATATTAAAAAATATATCAGCCCATACCCTAAGACACTCTTTTGCTACTACCCTGCTGGCAAATTGAGCTGATCTGAGAGCAATACAAGAAATGCTTTGACATGCTAGTATAACTACAACCCAAGTATATACTCATGTTACAAATAAAAAATTAAAAGATGTACATTCTAAATTTATGAAATAATTATGAAACTTATAGTTGGACTTTGAAATCCTTGAAAAAAATATGAGAAAACAAAACACAATGTTTGATTTCTATTTTTAGATTATCTAAAAGATAAAGAAGCTTTCTCTGATTTTAAACTTGAGTCAAAATACAAAGCTGAAATAGCAAATGGTATAATAAACTGAGAAAAAGCAATTTTACTAAAACCTCAAACATATATGAATCTTAGCTGAGAATCAATTAGAAAAATAGTAGATTTCTATAAAATAGATAATGATGACATAATAGTTATTTATGATGATCTAAGTATGGATTTTTCAAAAATAAGATTTAGAGATAAATGAAGTGCTTGATGACACAATTGAGTAAAAGATATAATAAAACACTTTTCTGACTCATTTAAAAGAATTAAAGTAGGTATATGATTTAATGATAATTATGAAGTATCTGATTGGGTTTTATCAAAATTTTCTAATGATGAATTATCAGAGTTAGAAGTTGAAATATATCCAAATATATATGATATATTATTAGAAAAATTATAAAAAAATAAAGATAAATTTTATTTATCTTTATTTTTTTGCTTTTTTAATTCTTTTGCCACTTCTCTTTCTAATTTTTCTTTTTCCCTTTCTTCTTCTGCTTCTTTATAATATCTATCTATTAGACTATTATTTGAAAGATTTTTTTTAACTGTTTTAAAAAATTCTGTATTTTCTATTAAATCATCTATATCTTCAACCTCCTCTTCTACTTTATCATATATATGTTTTATATGGTCTAATTCTTCCATAAATGACATTCTTATAACTCTAGAGTTAAAATAAATGTATGTTAAAATAACTAAAACCATAGCTGTTGGAATTAGTACATAAGTAACATACTCTAGTCAATTCAGGTAATATCAGAAAAAATATATATGTCTCATTATATTTCGTTATTTATTATATTAAGTTCATTGTTCATTAAATTACTAGCCTCATAATTTTCTAACTTATTTGTTAAGCTAGTCATGAATGATAATTCATCCATTTCAGCTTCCATAGATAATCTTATTAATCTTAGATTAAAATAAATATAAACTAATGTTAATAAAAGTACTGCTATAGGTAAAACTATAAAAGTTGTAAATTCTAATCAATTAAGATAAACTCAAAATATATGTAATCATTTCATAATTTTTTTATTTTATTTACAATATAATTTATTATATCATAATTTATATTGTTTTTGCAAATATTTTAGTGTTTTTTTTATATTACATAAAGTATTATTATAGACAATCTTTTTATTTACAATATTATAGACAATTAAAATAACTATTTATAAATATATTATGTCAGTATTTTTATAAATATATTTTGTTATTTTTTTATTATGGACAATTTTTATTATTAGCTATATGGAGAGGAATTCTTATTATTGTCTACAATGTTTTTATGGAATATAATTATTAGTTAATCTTGTCTATAACACTATTTCATAGTAAATCATAATGGCATTACTATTGTAGACATATTTTTATATTCTATTAAAAAAGAATAATCCTCTCAAATACCACAATTATTACTTACTTTTCTAATATAATTCAAATCATATACTTCAGCTAAAGAAAAATCATTTGTTTCTTCTCATCAAGGTAACACATAAGTAGTATTTCACTTAACAGCTCATCATATTGTATTTCTAGTAAACAAACTTCATTTTAAATATAAAACTTTACTCAAATCTTTATCTAAATAATTACTTCAATTATTTGTTGCACTTCTAAAAACTCAATCAGCATATATTAATGCATCTATTTTTTCAACATTTTTTCATACATATATGTTACCAATATTATTATAATCAGAACTAATTGTATAATTATCTTTTAATACAATAATTCATAATTTATTTCATAATGTATTTAAATCTTCTGAAATAAATACATTTCAATCTTTTACAATAAGAGTTTCATATTCTAAATTTTCTCAAGAGATAATAATATCTTGGTTTTCAATATATTTAACTCAATTTACAATATCTCAACTACTCATATTTTCGATTAACTCATAGGCATTTTTTCTTATTTGCATCCTTAATTCTCACTTAGAAATATCAGAAAAGTTTTTTTCTTGTCATGTAATATTTGATTTTCAATCCCCTTGAATTATCCCTTTTACCTTCAATCATAATGTTTCTACATCACATCAATTAATTCAAAAATCATCTAAATAATACTTTATATTTTTCGAATTAATTCTATAGGAAATAATTATATTATCAGTACTAATACTTACTTCATTTAAAATATTATCTAAGGCTCATATATTTCAAATAAATCAAATATTGTTATTCAAATCATTTCAAAAACTTGTATCAACTTCATTCATTTCATTCCAAAAATGTCAACTTGTTTTATGTATTATAGTTTCTTCAGTAATATCAAGAATTCAATTTGATACTGAACTTAAAGCTCAAGTATTAACTAAAGTTATTCTATACTCTTGATCTAATCATATTTTTGGAGTAGCTGATCAGTCTATAATACTAAGTTTTCATATTATTGGTTTTTTAAAACTATTTAATTCTTCAATAGTAACCTTTACTTTAGTTTGCTCTAAATTATCTATATACATATCTCACCAAGATTTTATATCAAATGAAAAACTTTGCCCATAATCTCAAGCTGATGCAGATTTAAGATTAAAAGTAACTTCTCCTAAACTATTTGAACTTCAAGAATCTAGGTAAATTATAATTGTCTCTTCTCAAGTCCTATCTATCATATTTTCAAACAATTTTTTATCATTTTCTAATACATCATGTTTTAAGTTATTAATAGTTTTATCATAAATTGGATTATCATATTTATCCTTTAAAGAAATTGTATATAAATAACTATCATTATCATTTGCATATTTATCATCTTTAGTCTCAACTCTTAATATTGTATGCTCTTCACTTATATCTCAAGGATATATTTTAAATCTTTTACTATACTCTTTTATATTTCATGCATTATCTTCTGCACATAAATATAAAGTATGATCTCAAGAAGTAGTAAAATTAATTTTTTGATTTGGATCAAATACTATTCATTTTCATAAACAATCAGCATCATCCCAAATATACTTTGATGTTTTTAATAAACTACCTCATAAGTCTTTTGCAAATAATTTTAATTTATATGAATCACTTGCTTTCCAGTAATCATTAAAAGTTAGTTTTGTTGCAAAAATAAGAGGTTTCCTGTTATCTATTTTTAATATTTCATAATTTCTGGTAACAGTATTTCAAGCTTTATCTGAAACTGTTAAGCTAGCTTGAGGAGTAGGTTCGCTAATTTCAGCTTCAACATAATCCTCTACACATCAACTAAATTCATCCCTACATCTAAGCCATATAGTCCTTGATCATGAAACCCAATCTAAATCTCTATCTGAGAAATCTCATGAACTTTTTGCTGTAGAATATGTAAAACTTGTAATATTTCAAGCATTATCTTCAATAGTTAATACTCAAGAAGTATTTAATGGTCTTTCATAAGAATTAGACTCCTTTGTACATCAACTCAATTCATCAGCACATGTAACTTTAAATCTTTGAGTTGTATCTCACTGCATTATTGTCTCATATTCTATATGATATGTTGGAGCAACTTTATCTATATTTTCTATGTAAAAACTTTTTTCATCTTTATTTCATGCAGCATCTTGTATTTCTAAACTATATTCTCAATTTTCAGAATATTCTCATAAAGCTCATAATACAGGATCACACCATGATGTATTATCAAAACAACTGTAAGTAACTGTTACATCTGAATTAGTCCAATCTATATAATTTTTTGAAATATCACCATAAGGTTTTTCTTTATCAATATTTACTACACCATAATAAACTTTTGTTGTATTTCATAAATTATCTTTTAATTCAATTTCTCAGACTTGATTTCAATCAAATGTTTTTATATAACTATTACCTAATATACTCCATCAATCTATACTATACATATCACATCCACTAACTAAATCCAAACACTCAATACTAACAACTACATCAGTATTAGTCCAACTAGTAATTGAATATTCTACATTTCACACAGGTCAATCTATATCTATATTTTCTTCAATCAAATCACCAGTATTAGCAAAAACTAGTGTAGTTGAAATAGACATAAAAAATATAGCATTTAAAATTTGTTTTAAAAATATATTCATATAAAATCAAATTAATTAATTATTTATATAATTTTATCATATTTTTTAAAAACAAACAAAAAAATGAGAGTTAAAACTCTCATTTTTTTGTATTTATTTTAATTATTTTATTCATCACTCTACTTCTGGAGCTGTATTATCAGTTTCTTCTATAGAACAAGCTGCACTTACAGAAGCTTTAGAAGCTGATTGTCATGGTGTTGAACAAGCATAAGAACTTGATTGAACATAACTTGTTGTTTGAGTTCAGTTACATGTTCTTTTTCACTCAATCCATGGACTACAGTTATCTTCAGTATAAGAACAAGATCATACTGATTCAGTGAACTTATAACAAGTATAATCATTATTAGCTCAAGCATTATCAATAATTTTTTCACGAGGAGCTTTTCTTCACTTTCTTTCATTTTGATTAGTGTTTACTTTACCTTCTTCCTCAGGTATAATAACTTTTTTTTGTGTATTATTAACCTCTGGTACAGTATTAACAACTGGAGCTTTTACTTCAGGTGCTTTAGTTGTTGGTTGTTCATCTTTAGAACATGAAGAAAAAGTCATTACTGAAATCAATACAGCAACTCATAGTATTTTAGTTTTATTCATAAAAAATAGTTACAATATAAAGTAATTAAAATAATAACAATTCTAATTATGGAGCATTATAATACAAACTTTCTTTTAATCAAGTTTTATTTAAAAATTTAAATCATGCATTTTCCCAAATACCTTTTTTAACATTAAAAACCCACCATGGTGAATATCCTCAAATATTTCTTTCAAATAAAAATTTTCTATCTATAGGATATCATCATTTTTGAGATTCTTCATATATTAAATCTATTTGTTCTATAGTTAAGTTTTCTCATATATTATAATAATCTTGCATCATTATATCTAAGTTTGTATTTTGTATTGTTGTAATAGGATTCTTCTTACTTATGTATAACTCATTTCATTCCAAATCAGTAATTAATAAATATGTCATTCATGTAGTTTTCATTAAATTTCATGCATATCAATATACATTATCAAAATTATCATTATTCAAAAATCAATCCATTGAACTAGTATTTTCATTAAACTCAAAAATTTTTACTTTGTAATCTCAGTTATAAACTTTATTATTATTTGTTAAAACCACTCACTCTCTAAACTCAAATTTGTTTCATAGAGTTGATTCTATAGTCTTTGTTTTTCATCATTCAAAATCACTTTGTTTAATTACAAAGCTAGAGTTTTGTTCTTGCATAAAAAAGTTTATATCCTTTTTTTCTTGATTTTTAGTATCATAAATAACATAAGCTGAATTATATGAATCTGAATATACTCAAATATTATTAGCTCTAAACCTCAATCTTGTTAAAGGATAAGTTTTAAAACTAAGCTCATATTCTCAGTTAATATCAGTAACTGTAAAAACACTGGTATTATTTAATAATGATACTTTTACTCATTTTATAGTTTTTCAGTATGTATCTTTAACTACTCAAGATATTTTATAATCAAGTTCTTTTAATCCTGCTTGTTTTTTAAATACATTTGAAGTTTTATATTCTCATAAAAAATCATACATATATGCAAGCTGTTGTTTATCAGTATTTGTTTGAAATTCTTTATTTTTTAATTCTTCAAATATACTATTAAATGTTTTACCTGAGTATGGAGATAAAATATCATTATGTAGTCTTGAATTTGTAGGTAATTCATGATGTTCTAAAAATCTAACTCATGACCTATTATTATTGGCTTCTCAATATATTTTATTTTCTAAATATCAATAAAATATATCTTCTATAGCTTTATTTCTATAATTTTTATCATTATTATCATCCAACTTAGAAATCAAATTTTTATCAAATTTAATATATTTTTTAGTTCAGTCTTCAAGTGTTTTATTTACATAAAAATCTTCATTTTCTAAATCAACATCTAGAATAATTCAAGATCAAGTATTTAAGTAAGTAATAAACTCTGTTAAATTATTATAATTATTTGGATCTATTTGCTTATCTCCTATAGTTATTTTTTTATCTTCTTCTTTAACAATACTCTTTTCTTCACTAACTTCTTCTTGATTTAATTCTTTTTCTTCAGTATGATTATCTCCATATTTTATAAGTTTTCATTTTAATTCTAGCATCATATCACTTTCAGAAAAGTTTTTTGATAAATAATTAATAGTATGCCCAAACAAAAATACTATTGCTAGAATAGTTATTATTATAATATATATATACTTGTTATTAAGTAATTGTTTCATAAAAAAAGCAATAGATAAAAAAATAGATATAAAAGTATTATATCTATTTTTTTTGTTTTTCAAGAAATTTTATTTAATTCAGATAAATTTATTTTTTGAATCAGTAGTTTCTGATAAAAGTTTTAATAATACTCTTGAAATCCACATAGCTGAGAATAAAGATACAACTATTCAAATAGCAAGCATTAATCAGAATCATTTAATCATATTAATACCAAAAATAAATAATATCATAGCTACAACAAAACCTGTTACATTTGAATCCCATATTGCTGTCCAAGATTTTTTAAATCAAATTGTAGTTGCTTCTTTTAGATTTTTTCAATCTCTTAATTCATCTCTTATTCTTTCAAAAATAAGTATATTAGCATCAATTGCCATACCTATAGATAGAATTAATCATGCAATAGAAGCAAGAGTTAATACAACTCATGAGCTTTTTATTATTGTTAAAACTATAGCAATATACATAAGTAATGCAACAGCTGACATAAGTCATGATAGTTTATATACAAATGCTAGAAATACTAGAATTAATAGAAAACCTGATATTCAAGCTATAATCAATTTTTCTAAAGAAGAAGCTCATAATTTTGAATCAATTGTTTTCTCTGATGTTAGATATATAGGAGCAGGAACTACTCATGTATTAATATCTTGAGCTAAAAGTCTAGCTTCTTCAGGTGTATAGTTTCAAGTAATTACAGCTTTACCACCATATATTGGTTCATTAATATTTGGAGCAGTTAACATTTCTCAACCTACAAATATTGCCATTTGTTCTCAAACCATTCTTTCACTAAGTTCTCAGAATATCTTTGCTCAAATTGAATTAAATGTTAATTCAACCATTGGGTTATATGCTTCATCATATTGAACTGATGATTTTACAAAGTATTTATCATTTAATACTCTACCCTCTTTATCTTGAGCTGGTTTCCAAGCTGATGGTTGTTTTCATATAAATATATAAGAATACTTATTTTTCTTTTTATTTGAAAGTATCAAATATCACTCATCTCAAGATATACTTTTTGTTTCAATTACTACTTCTGATTCTATATTCTCTATTTCAAACAATTCTTCTATTTTTTCAGCCTCTCAAGTAAGTACTTTTTCATGATTAAGAGAATATTTATCAGATATTACAGAAAAAATAGCTCAATCTTTTATCTCAGCTAATGCATCATTAGATAATTGTTTTCTAGCTTCTAAATCAGCTTCAGTGATTTCAGTTCTTTTTTCTTTAAATTCAATTTTTACTACTTTTCATATAGCCTTTTTTGCTTTTTCTATATTTTCACTATTTTCTAAACTATTATTTCATTTCATAGGTATTTGAACAATTATATGTTGTTCACCTGCATATGATGCTGTAGTTATGACTGAATCATTTATATTTAAAGATTCTATTCTTTTATCTATAATAGATTTTAATCATTCTACTATTTCTTTTTCTTTTTCTTTATTATATCACTCTTCTTGCTTAGCTTCTTCTAAATCTACTTTATAATCAAGTTCTATCCCTCATTGTAAATCAAGTCATAACTTATAATCTCAACCTGAAAATGGCACTTCTATATCATAGTTTGCCCAAGGGAAAGCATAAGTTAATAATCATACTCCTAAAAGTATAATAATAAATAATCTAAATACTAAATGTCTCATATATTTTTATTTGTAATTAAAGTCCAAACTATTATAATTTTTTTTCAAAAAAGTAAAGCTAATTATTTTTTTTCAAGATAGAAGATTTAAAAATCTCTTGCTTAAAAGGTTTTATTCTAACTATTTTTATATTTTTATTATTTTCTTCTATATATTTTTCTAAAATATCACTAAATCATTTTTGATCATATCATAAACAAACTACTCTTGGATTATATTCTTTTATTACTTTTAAAGGATCTTCTAATTCTCATAAAACCACCAGATCTGGTATATTACTATCATTCACTATACTAGATCTAGTATTTTCATCATTCTTACATTTTATATTTTTTAATTTAGCCACATTTTTATCTCTTGCTATAATAGTTATCAATTTATCACCATATTTTTTTGCTGAATTCAAATAATACTCATGTCATGGATGGAAAATATCAAAAGTTCAAAATGTAACTACATAGCTAATTTTAGATTTTATTTTTTCAATATCTAATTCTATTTGTTTTTTTAATTCTTCTATAGAACTAAACTTTTTATTTTCTCTTATTTTTTCTAAAACTATTATTTCTATTTTTTTTCAGTACAAATTTTTATCTAAATCAAAAAAATGAGCTTCAAAAAGATTTTTTTCTTTTAAATAAACTCATGCTCAAGATACAATTTCATTATCTATTACTCCATTTATTTTATATGTTCCATCTTCTAATTTTTTAGAATTATATTCTATATTAGCTGTAGGAAATCATATAGTTTTTCATAAACTTTTTCATTTTATAACTATTCAAGAAAACTCTATCATATTTTTTTAATTTCACTTAATAAATTAAGTCATGATATTGCATATGTATCACTAATTCTTGCTTCAACTTGTTTTTCATTTTCACAAGTTAAAATTCAATTAATTATAGCATTACTATTATTTTCTAGTGAGATATTCATAATTCCCCTAGCAGATTCTCCTGCTACCATATCATAATGTGTTGTTTCTCATCTAACAACTACTCAAAAACACAAAACTAAATCAGGTTTTAATTTTGTAATAACTTTATTTAAAAATCATGGTATTTCATAAGCTCAAGGTACTAAAAATTTTTCTATATTAGAAAAACCATTATCTAGTAATAATTTTTGATTAACTTCCTCTAATGCTTTTGTATTATTTCTATTGAATTCAGAAGTAATAAAAACTATTTTTATATTTTTATCTAAGCTAGAAATATCTTTAAGTCCTATTTTATAATCTGACATATTTATTTATTAGGTATTAATTTAGTAACATATTTACCTAGCATATCAAACTCTAAGTTTACTTTGTCTCATGAAGTTAACTCTCAAAGATTTGTTATTTCCTGTGTTAATGGTATTAGACTCACAAAAAAACTATTTTCTCAAGCCTCAACTACAGTAAGACTTACTCAATTAATAGTAACACTTCATTTATCTATTAATAAATTTTTGAAATCTGAATAAAAACTTATATACATAAGTATAGATCCATCATCCTGTTTTTCTATTTTTTGCACTTCTCAAACTTGATCCACATGGCCTGTTACAAAGTGTCATCACATCTTGTCTCATAATCTTAGACTTTCTTCTATATTAAAACAATCTCAGATTTGTTTTTCTGAAAAATTTGTCTTAGAAAAACTTTCTTGCATCACAAAAAAACTATATTTTTCTGAATCAAAATTCTCTATAGTCATACAAGCTCAATCATGAGCAATACTTTCTCATTTTTGAAGCTCTCTTTCAAATGTATTTTCTACTGTAAAAACTCCAGATTGTATATCAAGAATTTTTGCTTTATTACGTATTATTCAAGTAAACATTTTTTATTTGGTTATTGTGTATTTATCCTCCCCTGCTAGGGGGAGGCTTTGGAGGGGGGTTATTTTTTTTGTGCTAATTGTCCACAGGCAGCATCTATATCATCTCACATAGTTGCTCTTATAGTTGAAACTACTCAATAGTGTTGTAGTATTTTTTGAAATTTTTCTATGATAAATCTTGGAGTTGTTGTAAATCAATCTGAATTTGTACCTTCTCAAGCATTATATGGTATAAAATTAACATGAGCTAATCTTCATTCTAATAATTTTCATAATTCATGAGCTAATTTGATATCATCATTTACTCAATTTATCATTATATATTCATAAAATATCCTTTTATTTGTTATTTTTACATACTCATCCAAGCTTTGCATTAAATCTTTTAATGGATAAGTATGATCTACAGGCATTATTTTTTTTCTTATTTCATCATTTGGAGCATGAAGACTTATTGCTAAGCTTGTTTGTGGAAAATCACTAGTAAATTTTTTGATTCAAGGAACTATTCCACATGTAGAAACTGTTACTCTCCTATTTGCAAGATCAAATTTTTTCTGATTACATGCAAAATTAATTGTATTTTTTACAGTATCATAATTAAGCATAGGTTCTCACATCCCCATATAAACAATATTTCTTAGTTTATTTTCTTCTTTATTTAATAAGTGAGCAGCAAAATAAATTTGTTCCATTATTTCATGAAACTCAAGATTTTTTAAAAGCCCCAATTTTCATGTAGCACAAAAACTACATCCCATAGGACATCAGGCCTGACAAGAAACACAAAGAGTAACTCTTCATGTTAGATGCCTCATTATAACAGATTCAATAAACTCTCAAGTACTTGTTTTAAATAATATTTTGGTAGTTTGACCATTACTACTTGTTTTTAAAGAATCAACTTCCAAAGAATAAAAAAAACAATTTTGTTTTAATAGTTCTCTTATCTTTTTACTTAAAGTATTCATTTCATCAAAATCATCTATAAAGTTTTTATAGATAGCATTTTCTATTTGAGAATACCTAAAAGCTTTTTCCTGGTTTTGTTCTAATAACTCCTTTACTTTATCTTCATCATGAATTGAAAATTGTGTCATTTAATTACTTAATTACCTTATAAATTTCTTTCCTTAATCATATTCTATGTACTATAATTATATTTTTTGAAAAATCAATTGAATATACAATTCTATAATCATCCATTTTTAACCTATATTTATTATCAGATTTTGGTTGTAGTTTCTTAATTTTTAGTATTTTAGAAAATGGATTTATTACTAATTTTTCTAACAATACTTTTATTTTTTTAGCATTTTTTATATCTTTTTTAAGTTTTTGTTTATCTTTTTTCAACTTTACTCAATCATCATATTCTATTTTATACATCTTTCCAAAAATCATTATGAGAAGTAAAAGCCTCCTTATTTCAGGCTTTATATTGTTTTTCAGACTCCCTTATACAATTTTGAGTTTCTTGGTTTAATTCATCCATACTTATTGGTCTTATATCTAGTTCTATATCATTTTCTATTGGTTCTATCAATATTTTATTATCCTTAAAAACAGCCTTATACCTATCTGTTTTCATTGTTTCTCTCCAATCCTTTGGAATAGTAATCTGACCATTTCAAGCTTGCTTTAAAATAGTTTCTGTTGTCATAATTATTACTTAATTACTAAAATTTATGTTTTTATTATATTTATATTTACTTTTTTGTAAAATTAAATATTATATTTTATATTAAGTTTTTATTTCTAAATAAAAAATATGATAAAAAACAAAATAGCTACATCTATTATTGAAGCAATGGTTGTAATGCTACTAGTAGTTGCCTGAATTACTGGTATGTACAATCTGTTTTTTAAATCTATAAAGCTTTCTGACTGAACAGAAAACAAACTTCATGCTATCCAGATAGCCAAACAAGGTATAGAAGGTTTCACTAATATCAGAGACACAAACTACCTTCGTTTTTCCAGCGATACAGAAAATTGTTGGAATACTTTAAATTATGATGGTAGCTGTATTTGAGCTAATAATACCACTCATGAAATTGTAGACGATTGAATATATAAAATATATAGAGAGAATAATGAATGGAAATTAGAAAAGGTATCATCAATAAGTTGAGATTATAAATACTATAATCATAATTATAGAACATTATTTAAAATTTGATTAGATAGTAATTGATTTTATACTCAAAATTGATGAACAGAACTTAAACCTCTATTTACAAGAGAAATTAAAACAGATTATGATTGAAATGATAAGTTAGAAGTTACTAGTTTAGTTCAGTGGGTTGATAGTTCATCAAAAGAGATACGTAAAGTGGAGTTAAATAAAGTATTAACTAATTGGAAAAAATAAAAAAAAGATTTCTTAAGAAATCTTTTTTTATTCTCACATTATTTCATCTAATGATTCAGAAGTATTTCATGTGACTTCAGAAAATGGATCTGAAAAGTCTGAACTAGTAGTTGCTCAACTTAAAATTCTATCAACAGCTTTTTGTAATATATAATCTGCTTTTCAATCAACTATATCCGTTTCAGAAAAGTGTCATAAATCATTATATATATTAAGATTCCATGAATTAAACGTTTGTCATAGATCAGATGTAGGATCATTATAAGCTTCTAGTGTTCTTCATCATTGACTAGCAAAGAATGCAGAGATTAATTCTCTAAGCATTTGCATTAAATACCTTTGTTTTTTCTCTTTATCTTTTAGAGGGTCAGTATCAAATACTTTATCTTTAGTTGCTTTTAAATCAGCAGATATTTCTCTCCAAACTCTAGAACCTCATTTTCAATCTCTAAACTTTCTATTATTTCAAATTTGTAAATATATTCTAGATAACACTCCTACATTTAATCATGATAATCATACTTCTCAACAAGCATCATATATATAGGCTTTATCAAAAGTTGCATTTGATGTAAATGTTTTCATTTGTGAAAAATATTGATTAAATACAGTATTTTCATCTTTTTCTAAAAATATTACCTTATCTGTTTTTGAATAAGTATTATCATCTTTATTAGCTATATTTAATGCTCTAGAAAGAGGTGTTCAGTGTTTCTTCCAAAACTCTTGAGCTCTTGTTAATCTATCTTCTTCTTTTCAAGTAAAATTGTTTGCATCTTTAAATAACTGTTCAGCTTCTTTTTGTATTCAAGCATGACCTGGATAATTTTCTTCTATTTTTTTAGACAATTCAACTACTGTTTGATTAAACAATTTCATATCAGAATATGTTGTTGAAAAACCTGTCATAATTATTGGCATTCATCCATCCCATAATGCTTTTATATGATTGAAAGTTGCTTGATCAATCCTATAAAGACAACCTGAAAATAATAGACTAAAAAATCATTCACTCATATCCTCCAAACTCCCCCCTCTTTCAACTGCTTTTTTAAACCATCAAATAGCATTAGAAGTAGTTCATCATTTAGCCTCATCCATACCTCAGTCTACCATAGTTCTAGCAGTTCTTTTTTTCTCAGCATCATCAAATCACTTTTTATATTCTGACTCTATTCAATTTTTCCATTTAGCTTCATACTCTTTATGAAGTCTTGATCTTCTTTTTGGATAAAACCCTTTAGCTCATTTACATTGTTTTTTTAATAATATATGAACTAAATATTCTTCTGTAAATGTTATATCACCTGCTTCTGCTTGTTTCTTAATATCTTGAAATAATGCATCTCCTTGTCTTCATCATAAAGCTTCATACCATAACCATTTTCATCTATATTTATATAGTGCAGACTTTGAAGTTAGGTGACCATACTTATCAAGCATAAAAAGTATTGCAGCTTCTTTTTTATATTCTGCTGTATCTTTATTTAATAACCATCATTCTATTCTTTCTACAGCTATCCAAGAGTCTACCTTACCTAGACTTTCTAAAGCTTTATCCATTCACTCTTGTTCTGCTCTTTCTACTTTTATTCTTAAATCTTCTTCAAGTTCTCAAGGTAGTATTTTTCACATTGCTAAAGCAACCTTAGCTGCATGTACATCATTTCAACTTTTTATTGATTCTTTAAATCACTCAATAAACATAGTTCATCAAGCTATAAGTTCACTGACTGAATATCTATTAAATATTCTAGTTGAAAGTTTTGAGTGAAATTTATTTTCTAACTCTTCTGGTTTTTGAGCTGGTAGATTTTTTCATGTACTCCAGTTTGGATATAATTTATCTTTTTCTATTAATTTATTTAATTCACTTAATGAAATAACAAATTCTTCTGATAAAGATATTTTTTCTCATTCAGCATTTTTCTTAATACCTGATTTCTTTTTATCTTCTTTTGATAAATCAGAAAAGTTTTTTCTTTCACCTAATTGAATATGTGCATGATCTCAAGAAATATCATTTATTCTTATAATATTATCTGTTTCATCTCAAACTAGAAAATCAACTACTTTATTCCCTTTTGATTCTCAATCTTTTTCTCATTTTTTTATTAACTCTCAATCAATAACTTCAAAGTTTTCCCATTTTTTATTTTCTTCTAATTGTGAACTAATTATTTCAGAAAAAGACTTTATAGTTTTTATTCTCTTTGAATTTTTCTCCTTAAATACTTGTAAGAATATTGCAAATGGTATATTATTTTCAGGAACTCATAAACTTGACTTTAAATTAATAGTTCCATTTATATCATCAATTGCTGTAATCTCATAGACATTCCCCTCAGAAATAAAAAAACTTCATTTATTAAAAACTATATTTTTCCCTTCTGGGTCTATTTCATCAAGTTTTTCTAGTAATTTTTGTCTATTTACAACACTAATAATTCCCTCATCTGTACCATTAAGTTGCTCAAAAATTTCTTTTTTATGATCAAGCAATTCTTTTAACTCTTCATTTTCTGAATTACTTTCTAGTTCTTTTTCTAATCAATTAATTTCATCCTCTAGTCATAAAATATAATCTCTTGTTTGTTTTTCTTTTTCTTCATCACTTAATTTAGAAAATTCATCTATTTCTAATAATTCAAGTTCTGCTATTTTTAATTCTCAAGAATTTATTTTTTCATTAATATCTTCTTTTGTAAAAAAATCTAACTTTACAGTTTTATCATTACTTAAAAAATCTAAAAATTCTACATATGTTTTAGATTCTTGATTTATATTTGAAGTATCTGTTGTTATTCTATTTTTTTCTCAGACTACCTTTAATCCTAAACTTTTATTATCATTATCAAAACTAGTAAACTCTAAATATGAAACAACTGTTTTCCCTTCTTTAGTTACTTTTTCTAATTTTATTATGTTTCATTCTTTAAACTTAGATAAGTTTTTAAATCTTGAATTATTATCTAACTGTTCTAAACTTAAAACTAATTCATCAAAATTTGATGGTCATAATTTTTTTGCATTTTCAGAAATCTTTTCTTTTAATCCTTCTATATCAATTTGAAGATTACTTAATCACTTTTCTTTAGCTAGATTATTAATATTTGATTCACTTATAAATTTTGAAGTCTCAACTTCTATATCAGATAGTTGTATTGAATTAATTATACCTTTTACAATATTGTTTGATAAAATATTATTAATATCTGAACTAATATTTCATTTTGTATTTACAAATAATACATCTTCATCTTCTATTTTTTTAATTAAAATATTTTGTTTTTCTTCTTCAGCTTCTTTTTCAGTTATAAGTCAAAGTTCTTTAGCTTGCATTAAAGAAATAGTAGGTATATATTTTTCTACTAAATGTTTTTTTTCTTTATAAGATAGTATTTCAAACTCAAATAATCATACTATATCTCTTTCTCTAATTATATATTTTGATAATCTAGATAATATTCCTAATACCTCATCAGCATCACTTGGATTCATATTATTTAATTTTTCTTGAATATTTTCTTTATTAACCAATTGAAGTCTTTCAAAAATCTTTGATGTATCTTTTGGTATAATATTTTCACATTCACATCTTAATAATAATTCAAGTTTTGATGGTGATTGAATATATGCAAATAATTCCTCTGAAGTTTTATCTGAAGAATATATTTTAATTTTACCTAAATCTTGTTCATCTAAATCATAGCTTTTAGCTATAGTTGATAAAAATAATGATTTTGTATTTTCAATTTTTACATATTCTTTTCAAATTCAGTTTTTTAAATCATTAATATCAATATCTTTTATTTTTAAAGCACTATATTTATCTTTGTTTATTTTTTTAAATTTTTTTAATTCATCTTTGATTCTTTCACTTTTACCATTCTCCATTACTTCTTTTACATACTTTACTTTTTCTTTGTCATCTCTCATTTTTTCAGCAGAAAACTCTCTAATAAATTCAGTTTTTATTAGATCATAATCTTTTTTTTGTTCTTGTTCACTATGATTTGCAGAATTATTACTATTTTGCATATTTTATTTTTTATTAAATTATATTTTACTTGTATTATAGCACATTTTAGCAAAAAAAGCAAAAAAAGTTG
>CAYFPB010000016.1:0-18905 GCA_964344895.1 uncultured Candidatus Peribacteria bacterium
CCCTTTTGTTGCTAATTGTTTTACTTAACACTAAAAAGTTTTGCGCAAAAAAATAAAAAAGCAAATATTATTTGCTTTTTTATTTTGAATTCCAATCATCTATTGTTATATTTGCTTGTTTTAATATCCTTGATAATAATCAAACTCATATATCTTTATTTGAATGTTTATTAGGTATTGTTAAATCTAGTTCTCATTTTGACATAAATAAATGTTTTCATCCTGAATATGGTCAATCAAATCAAAACTTTTTTAATTTCTTTACAAAGTTTAGATGACTTATAGGATTTAATTTTCACATACTAAGTCATTTAAATTATAATTTTCTACTTTTGGTATAAATATTTTTTTTCTTATTTTCAAAACAATCCATTCTTCCAAGACTTCTTTTAATTCTTTTCTACAGTCTTCTAAATTCTCTCAATTTGCCCAAACTCAATCAAAACCAGGAATTTCTCAATAAATCCCCTCATCATTTTCAAGTAATTCATATTTAGCCTTCATCATAGCTAAAGCAATAAATTCTGTAAGCATATTATTTGATACTTATATAAGTAGTATATAATCATTATATACAAAAAAATAAAAAAGCAAATTTCATTTGCTTTTTTATTTTTTAAATACTTTTACTTTTCATATTTTGTGATCTTTTATATCAAGTACTTTGAATACTAGATTATCATCTATATCAGGTATCACAAAAACTATTTCTTGTCATGGTTCTGGGAATCATTTTAGTTTGTGTGTAATTAGGTAGCTTACTTTTTCTCAATCAAATGATTTTTCATCTAATCATATATCTGAAAAACTTATTCATAGTTCATCTAGTACATCATCTATTGGTGATTCAGAATCAACTATATATTCATTTTCTTTTACTTTTTTTATTTCATCTTCTTCCCTATCTGTTTCATCTCTTATTTCACCAAATACTTCTTCTACTACATCTTCTAGAGTAACAAGTCCTGATACTCATCCATATTCATCCATAACTATTGCCATTACTTTATGAGATTCTTGAAATGTTTTAAATAGAGTTGAAATATTTTGATTTAGAGGAACTTTTATTACTTCTTTTAGTTCTATTTCAGATAATTTTTTATCTAAATCTCAGTTTTTTAAATGTCATATTAATTCTCTTCATGTAATAAAGTAATTAATATTATCAATTGTTTCATTATATACAGGAATTCTACTGTGAGTATGATCCATGTAAAAATCTATTGACTCTTTAATTGTAGATTCTATAGATAAAGCTTCTATTTTTACTCTTGCTGTCATTATTTCTTCTGCATGTATTTCACTCAACTCAAGTATACTTTTTATTTTTTTATGCTCATCTTTTTCTAAAGTACCAGTATCTCTTCACATATCTATAAAACTCTCTATTTCTTCCTCTGTCATTTTTTCTACTTTTGTATCATTTGAGAATACCTTTATTATTACTTCTATAAAAGTAATAAACGGATATAACACTAGCATTAATACTTTATATATTGGTGCAACTAGTAGCGATATAGTTGCTGCATTTTTTGTAGCAAAACTTTTTGGGATAATTTCTCAAAAAAGTAATAGTAAAAAAGTAACTATTCAAGTAGCTATTCATACTGCTGTTGCTTGAGGTAATCATGATGCTTCTCATAAACTTATAGCTATAGTAGTTGCTAAAGCTGCTGTATATACATTTACAAGATTGTTTCAAATTAAAATTGTGATAAGTAATCTATCATTATTTTCTTTTATTTTTTTCAGTGATTTAGATCACAATTTTTTTTGTTTTAATAATGACTCTAGCTTATGATCTGCCAAACTCATTAAAGCTAATTCTGTTCAAGAAAAAAAAGCTGAAAGAAAAAATAAAACTATAAATAACAATATTTGTATGAGGTCCATATATAATTAATAATAAATAAAAATACCCTGTTTACTATATTAGTAAAGGGTATTTTATCTATTTTATAATAATTGTAAAGTTTATTTTATCATTTTTCTTTCCCTTAGGCTTAAGGGAAGGATGCCTGAAAGGCAGGATGGGTTAATCGTTTATTTTTCATATAATAAGTCTGCTTGTTTTGATATCATATTTCATGATTCATCAATAATTATCTCACTTCATAAATATCTAACTACTTTTGAATCACTATCATCTAAAGGTACTATATATATTCACTTTCCTAAATTTGTTTCTCATCTCATTTTATAAGTAAGTGTTCATGATCATGTCTTTTGTAAAAATATAGCATAATCATTTGTTGTAAAATCAAAGTTAAATTCATTTGTTGTAAGATTTTCAGATAATCATAGGGTACCAGAATTGTTCTGTATATATCATTTTGCAGATCATCCTACACTTCATTTAACTACTTCACGAAGTCTTAGTTCATTAGTTGAATCAAATACTGTTTTATCAAACTTATATAGTTTAATATCAGCAGCACTATCTATATCTAAATATAGTCTTGCTTGATTAGCATTTCATATTTTTACATTTAAATCATCTCAATTATTTGAATTTTGATCAATTATATTTGCTTGTTTTGTAGTACTCCAAAATATCTTTTTTAATCCATCTGTATCAGATACATAACCTAAAATTCTTTTTCTTCATTCTACATCATCATCAGCATAATCATCTGGATAATATGTTCATGTTGATGTTGTTCAGTTAGATGTTACTCTATAGTTATCACTGTTAAAGTTATCATCTACTCATTCTCATAATAAATACATTGATCAAACAAAATTTATATATGTTAAATCAGGGTCTCAAAAGTTTGTCACACCAAATCATGAGTTTATACTTACATTATTTCATAAATATTCTGAATTAACTATATCAGTAAAGTCTTCATCAAAATACAAGTTTACATCATTTCAATAATAATTTCACTTACAATATATATTAACTCCATCTGTTTTTAGACTTGTTATGATTGTATCTTTTACAAGACTTCAACTCATAGTCACTGATTCAGGACAAGATACATTATCTATAAAACCTCATCCATTCAAATTGTACTTTCTATTTTCTTGTACCATGATTCTTGAATCAGCCTTTATATTAGAATATAGTTTTGTATCTATATCAAAAAATTGAGATATATTAAATAATGCAGCATTATTATTAAGTAATACTGTTGCAAATATCATAGCTAATAATACTAAAAATAAAATGTATACTAAGACCATTGCCTGCTTTGTTTGTTTCATTTTTTTTGTTATTAAAAATCAATATTAAATTTTTTTAAAGTTTCTTTTGGTAAAAATGTCCGATCATCTCATAGTAGATCTTCTTTATACTCCACATCAGCGGTTACTTCTATATTTACTATTTGTCATGAATTATATTCTATAAATTGTAAATCTTGTACTTTTATATCTTTAAATATTTGATCTTCATGAAATACCATATCATTTACTATTGTAATATCTGTTTCCAAATTATCTAATTCTATTTTTGATAATCTTCTAAATCATATACCATTATTTTCATATATAACATTATCTACATTTATTTTATTCTCAGATAATCTTACAGCTCATATAAGTACTCCATTTTCTCATGTAACATCCTTCATTAGATACAAATCATTTCAATCATCATTATCTACAAGTATTGTTCAAGTAGAATATATGTTACGATAATTATTAAGCTTATTTATAAAATCATACATGCTTGTTAAACTTCTTACTTCATTTTTTGTATCTCATATTGTAACAATTACATTACTTAAAAATACATAAATAAAAGATAATATTATTCATGATATCAGACTTGCTACAATTATTTCAGTAAGAGTAAAGGCTTTTTTGAAATTTTGTTTTAGCTTAGAATAGCTATCCTTACTATTTTTTTGTTTATTCATAATTTAAATACTTTACAAAACTTATTATTTTAATAATATCATTATATTAATTTTTTTAATTTTGCAAAATGATTAATAATAATTCTTGAGAATCTTTGGTATGAATTGTTATATGAGTATTTATACTTTCCTTTATTATCATGGGAATTGTAAACTTAATAATAACTACTAATAAAGTTGTTATTAACTATGAAGAAAAAAAGGTAGTTAATATTTTAACAAGTAATACCTTAAATGTTATAAAATACTTAGATACTTCTGGTATTGCTGAGGGTGAGACTTTTTATTTATATAAAGATAGCGAAAACAAAGTTTATAAAGTAATGACTTGAGGTGTTAATGAGTCTTATGAATTTATAGACAGGTATTGAAATTATGTAGAAAATATTGATACTTTTGAATGAAATGTTTTTTCTAGAACATTAAAACGTGCTTGAGAACTTACAAAAGTAAATGTCGAAATGTATTAATCCTCCTATAATTCCCTTTACTTAAGGGTATGAAATAAAATATATTATAAAATTTAATTTAATTTTTTTATGAGAACAATAAATAAAAGAGCCTTTACTATTATTGAATTGATGGTTAGTGTTATTATTATTGGTATATTGACTACTATTTGATTTTATTCTTATACAAAACATATTTCTGGATCTAGGGATGTAGAACGTAAGGCTAATATGTGAGAGATTATTACTGCTTTAAAATTGTATAAACAAAATAGAGGTTCATATCCTATTCCTGGTAGTTATTTCAATATAACTAATAACTGAGCTGTTGTTGCTATGCAATGAAAGCTAAACAAAGATGTTATGCTAACTACTATGGATAAGCTTCCTACTGATCCTTCTACTTGAAGCTACTATACTTACTCTACTACTATTTCTAAACAAGAGACTCAAGTTGCTATATCTTTAGAAAATAATGAGTTCCCTGTTAGTTTTCTAGAATGAGACTATAAGACTGTTTCAAAAAATGTTTTACCTAGTATTGTTCTAGCTATTGATAGCACTCTAGATGTAGAAATCCACAACTGAGTTTGAACTTGAACTGATAACAGAAACAAATTTTTATTTGATTGACTTGATAGTCTTCCTTACAGCCTATCAACTCCTCATGAACCATACCACAACTGACAGACTCTAGAAACAAATCTAGCAGACACAAAAATTAACTTCTGGCAAAACAGCGACTACAGGACTTGCTACGAGATTTCTGAAGCATGAAAATATATCCATACTACCTGATCTGAAGAATATCAAATACTTAATGAATCATGAGTGTTAACTGACACTTGATGTGCTATACAATAAAATAAAAGACTAAGGATCCTTAGTCTTTTATTTTATTAATAATTTGATCAACTCAAACTTCCTCCTGCTCCCCTGTTTCTAAATTCTTTAAATTAACTACATTATTCTTAATTTCATCTTCTCATGCAATTATAACAAAAGCAATATTTTTGTTGTTTGCATACTTTAATTGTTTTTGCATTTTTACAGATGAGTCTAGATATAATTCTGTATTAATTCAAGCATCTCTTAGACTATTAACAATCTGTAAGTAGTCTTTGATATATTTGTCATCCATGTTTACTAGCATCACTTTTGTGTTTGTTTTTGGTCAAACAGTTATTTTTCATAGTTCTTTAAGTACAGCTATAAGTCTTGATAGTCAGATACTTCCTCCTACTCATGGAAAATTGTTTTTTGTAAAATTTGAAGCAAGGTCTTCATATCTACCACCAGAAGCAACACTTCACATAGACTCAGCTCAAGCTATAAATGTTTCAAAAACAGTTCAAGTGTAGTAATTAAGTCATCTAGATATAGCTGGATTTATTTTTATATAGTTTTTATCTACTCATAAAGAAAGTAAGTTTTCATACAATGAAGATAGTTCTTCTATCCCCTCTTTTAAAGTAGGATTTTCTATACTATTATAATTAGATAAAATATCTTCTGAACTATTATCTTCTCAATACTTTATAAAATCTTTTATTTTTTCTATTTTATCTTCTGTTAGTCAGATATCTAAAAACATCTGTTTAAGTTTGTCCCCCCTAACCTTGTCTTTTTTATCTATCACTCAAATAGTTTCTACTATATTTTCTATTCAAATGCTCTCAAGAAAACCGCTTAAAAATTTTTTATTGTTTACATTTAATACAAATCCTCCAAAATCTAATTCTTTTAATGAGTTATATATAGTATAAAGGATTTCAACATCAGCAAAAAGTGGTAACTTAGCATTTCATATAATATCTACATCAGCTTGATAAAACTCTCTGTATCTCCCCTTTTGAGGTCTTTCTCATCTATATACTCTAGAAATATGTTGTCTTCTAAATGGAAAAGTTAATTCTCACTCATATTGAGCTATATATCTAGCTAAAGGAACTGTTAAATCAAATCTTAATCAAAACTCAGCTTCTAGAGTTCCATCATCATGAATTCTATGTAGTGCATATATTTCATTATCATCAGCTCATTTAGAAGTAAGTACATCAAGTCTTTCTACAACAGGAGTATCAATAGGAACAAATCCTGATAAACTATAGTTTTTTCTAATAATATCTTTGTAATTATCCTCTATTACCTGATACTCTGGTAAGTTTTCATAAAATCATGAAATAGGCATTGGTTTTATCATCTTTTTTTACTTATATAATAATAATAATTAAATATTATCTATTTTATCAAAATAATCAAGTCAAATATTTGCTTTATTTTCCAAAATAGTTTAGAATTATATGTAAGAATTCAAAATTTTATAGTTTTAAAAAAGAAAAAGCTTCAAATATTTGATTTATTTTTCAAAATAGTTTAGAATTATATGTAAGAATATTATTTTACTTATAAACTTTTATATTAAAAATGAGTGATACACCAAAAATAAATTTATCTGCAATTAAAAATGAAGCAGAACAAAATACTACAAATGATGATTTATCAAAAGAAGATCTTCAAAAATTAGATAATGCAACTGAGCAAGAAACTGACCAAACAGTTCAAGAACAAACAGAAACAAAACAAGAAGTTCAAGAAGAAGAGAAAAAAGCAAGTGGTCCAAGATTATCTCTTAGCTCAATAAGGACTCACAAATCAACTGAACAAAAATCTGAAGAAGCTGAAGAAGCTGAAGATGAAAAACATGAGGAAATGAAAGAAGAACTGGCTGAAGCATTAAAAGCTGAAATCTGAGATATAGAAGAAGTAGAAAAAGAAGAAGTCAAAAAACCTAAAGTAACTAAAAAGAAAACTAAAAAAGATGAAGTAAAAGAATTAAATGAAAAAATCAAAGAAGAAACTGAAAAAGAAGCAAGTAAAAAATTTAAAACTACTGATGTAGAACTAGATGAAGATACAGAAATCTTTACAAATTATCACTCAGATTTCTTAGGTGAAGATGATGGTGAAGTAAAAGAAGAAGAAACAAATGATAAAGAAGATACTAAAACTGATAAAAAAGATGAATCTAAAACTCAATCAAAAGATAAAAAAGAAGAGTCAAAAACTGATAAAAAGAATGACTCTAAAAAAGATAATAATAATAATAAAGAAAAGAAAAAACTTAATATAAAAATTCCATACAAAATAATAATACTATTAATTATAATTATTTGAACATGATCAGTATTTACATTTAACGGTGAAATAAGAACAGGATTTGTAACAAAAACTAAAAATCTTAAAACAAGCTACATTGATAAAAAACGGATACCTGAAACAATAACAATTGAAAATGAGTTTGTATTTAGAACAGAATTTAAGGAAAAAATTATTTGAGAAAGAACTTATAGACGTGTTGAAGATTTAGTTACAGAATATAAATCAAAAGAAGATTTAATGAAAAAACTTGAAAAAGAGGTTAGAAATATAAAAAACATAAGAGCTGAAGAAGCTAGAAGAAAAGCAGAAGAAGCTAGAAAAGCAGCTGAAGAAGCTAAAAGAAAAGCTGAAGAAGCTAAAAGAAAAGCTGAAGAAGCTAAAAAAAGACAAGAAGCAGTTAATAAAAAGATTTTTGAAAAATTTTGAAAACAATAATACAAACTTTAATTTAATTATAATAAATAAATATGAATAATAATATAGATGTAAACTCTTTCAAATTAAAAAAAGACATCGGTGATGTTGTAGAGTATATGAACAAATTATTTAAATATGCAATCGAACAATGAGCTTCAGATATACATATTGAACCAACTGAATTTTTCTTACTTGTAAGATTTCGTATTGATGGTGACTTCATTATATATGATAAACTTCATAAAGAAAATACAAGTAGTGTTGTTACTAGACTAAAAGTACTAGGTAAAATAAAAATAGATGAAAATAAAAAACCACAAGATGGTAAAGTAGTATATTTTTATGAAGATGAAAGTAAAAATATAGATATCAGACTTTCTACACTACCAACAAAATATGGAGAAAAGGTGGTAATGAGAATACTTAAACAAGATGACTCACTAGTTAACATTGAAGCATTAGGTCTAATAGATGTAAACCTAGAAAAAGTTAGAGAATCATTAAAAAGTACTTACTGAATAATGCTTGTAGCATGACCAACAGGTTCATGAAAATCTACAACTCTATCATGAATACTGAAAAACTTTAATCCACTAGAATACAACATTTCTACTCTGGAAGATCCAATCGAATATGATATTGATTATGTAAACCAATCTCAAGTTAAACCAGACATTGGATATACATTCTCTACATGATTAAGAAGTCTAGTTAGACAAGATCCTGATATCATAATGGTATGAGAAATCAGAGATATTGAAACAGCAACATTAGCTGTAGAAGCTGCCTTAACAGGTCACTTGGTATTATCAACAATCCATACGAACTCAGCAGCCGGAACAGTACAAAGACTTATTAACATGGGAGTTGAACCTTTCTTACTTGTATCAGCTCTAAGAATGGTTATATCTCAAAGATTATGAAAAAGAGTATGTCTTCACTGTAAAGAAGAATATACTATGAAAGATATAGAAAAGAAAAAAGTAACTGAAATTCTATGACCAATTATAGATAAAAAAGAATTAGAAAATGCTAAATTCTATCATGGAAAAGGATGTGAAAAATGTTCTAATACTTGATATAAAGGAAGATTATGATTCCATGAAGTATTAATTGCATGAGAATATCTTGAACCATTAATAATGGGGAAAGAAACATCTAATAATATTAAAAAAGAAGCAGTTAAAAACTGAATGATAACAATCTCTCAAGATGCTTTATTAAAAGCAGTATTATGAGAAACAAGTGTTGAAGAAGCACTTAAGTTAATATAATAAATAAATTTAAAATATAATAAATAAAACAATGTTTGGTTTTTTTAAAAAAAGAGAAGTAAATAGTAAAGAAATAAGAGCATTTGATAGTGCAATAAAAGCTATCAAGCTTTTTATAGTGCTATCTGAATGGAATAAAGCAAAAAAAGCTATAAAAGAAATCGAATACAAAGAAAAAGAATCTCTTAGCCAAGCATTAAGACAATTAGATGAATCTGATGACTTAAGTAATGAAGATGCTGAAAAAGAAAAAATTAAACTTACTGATAAGTTTAAAGATAAGTTAAAAGATTTAACAAAAATAGAAATAGACTTAAACAAAAAAGAAGAAGCATATAAAATAAAAATTGAAAAAGAAAGATTTAAAATCAGATTTAACAAAATAAAAAATGAAATAGATAGTCTTTTATGAAATAAACAAGCTGAAGAAGCTTTAGGTTTATTAAAAAGTTTTTTAAATGACTATAATGATAACTATACAGTAATAAAATTTTTCAACAAAGAGAAAAAAAGAATACTTAAAGCAAAAGAAGAATTTTTAAAAGATAGTGAAAAAAGAATAAAGGATAATGCAAAATTAGAAGCCTTATCTCTTATCTGAAATACAGTAAAAATTGCTGAGTCAGATACAAAGAAAAATAAACAAAAAGGTTTTTTCTGATTAATGAAAGAAAAACTAAACTTTTATAAAAAAATTAAAGAAAAAATTAGAAAAAAGAAATTACTTGATGAAATCAGCTTACTTATTGAAGAAGATTCAAAAGTGCAAAATGATATTGCTGCTAGAAAATTAGCAAATATCCATAAATGATTAGTTAAAGAATTATCTGATAATAAAATGCTTTGATATAATATTTATTGAAAAATTTTATGAGCAGATAAAATCTCTGGTGATACATTTGGTTTCAAAGATAGTGATGATAAATATAATTTCTTTCTATGAGATGCAACAGGACATGGTATTAGAGCATGATTTATTGTAACTTTAGTAAGTAGATTATTTACAAAATATGTAAAAACTAATCCATTACAAGAATTAGCATATAAAATAAACAATGGTTTAAAACAAGATTTAAAAACAAGAAACTTTATTACAGGTATATTCTTTGAAATAATTAAAGATAATATTCCAAAAATAAACTTTGTTTGAATGGGACATGAACCTATGTTTATATATAGAGCAAACGACCACAAAATAGAAAAATTAATTCCAGGTTGATTAGCAGCTGGTATCAGACTTATTAAGGATGTAGAAGATGTAAAAGTAAAAGATATACATTTAGAAGACTGAGATATTCTATTAACTTATAGTGATTGAGTTATTGAGTCAAAAAATTCAGAATGAGAAATGTATGGAAGTAAAAGACTAGAACAATGTTTTATGTCAGTAACAAACAATGTAAGTAAAATAGAAAATATTTATGATTATATTGTTAATGATATAAAAACTTTTAAAGGAGGTAGTAATTTTGAAGATGATTTAAGTATACTATTATTAAAAAGAGATAGTACAAGAGACTTAATTGATGATTCAACAAAGTATTTAGAAGAAATACAAGAAAGAGAAAAATTAACTTCAAGTGATATAAGGAAATTAAAATGAAAAACTGTAAAAGAATTAGATGTAGAGATTAAACAATTAAAGAAAGAAAAAGAATTACAAATAATTATAAAATCTTTAGAAAACCTATACTATACTTGAGAAATATTAAAATTAAAACAAGAAGCAATAAGATTTATTAAAGATGGATACATTGATAAAAGAATTAATGCTTTCCTAAGAAAAGCAATTGATAATGAAAAAACTTATAAAATCCAACAAAAATCTCAAAAAATATCTAATAAGTATAAAATACTTGAAGAATTATATAAAAAATGAGAATATGAAACTGTTATTTCTGAAATAGAAGAAGTGATAGCAAAAGATTGAAATATTTAATTAATCCCCCTCCCACTAAAGTGGGATCCCCCTTAATAAGGGGGAATACTTAAAAAATAATAAAAATAAATTATGTTTTGAATGTGAAATAGTTTCTACGATAAGTATTGAAACTTTAACAATGAAAAGTTTGTAAGTCTTTTAGAAAAAGCAAGAAAAGACAAAGTAAATAAAAGTAGAAAAGGTAAGAGTGTATTAGACACTGAAATTACTATTTTTGAAAGTGTTTCAAAAAAAGAAGTATGGGCTTTTATTAATAAATTTTCAATATTTCTTAATTCATGAATCGATATAAAGTGAGCACTAACAATCTTGACTAAACAAATAAGAAATCCAAAATTAAACAGAATAGTATTAGAAATAAAAGAAAATATAGATCATGGTATAAGTATAAGTGATACCATGAACCAATATCCAAAAATATTTGATTCATTAACTATTGCACTAATCTCAGTATGAGAAAAAACATGACAATTAGGTAAAATATTAGCTGAGCTTGATAAAAACTTACTTGAAAGTATAGAGTTAAAATGAAAAGTAAAAGGAGCGATGATATATCCTGCTATCCTATTAAGTTTAACCTTAATAATGGTTATATTTATGATTATATTCATTGTACCAAGAATTACTGAATCATTTGAAAAAGCTGGTAGTGAATTACCAGGATTAACACAAATGGTTGTAAATATATCTGATTTCTTTGTAAATGACTACTTACAATTACTTGTATGATTAATTTGAATTATTGTTATTTTCAAATTGATAAATAGTACTTATGCTTGAAAATCATTCTTTGCAAAAATGTATACTAAACTACCAGTTTTTGGATATGTAGTAAAACAATCAAATATTGTATACTTTATTAGATCAATAACTATATTATTAAATTCATGAGTATTATTACTTGAAGCATTAAAAACATCAAGTAAAGTAGTTACGAATATGGCTTATAAAAAGGAAGTTATTAGGATAAAAAATGAAGTAGAAGTATGATTAACTATATCAAAATCTCTATGATTAAATCTAGAATATGGATCTAATGTATACTTAAATCCACTATTCCCTGAAGATTTTGCCTATGTAGTTAATACATGAGAAGAAACTTGAACCTTATCAGAATCATTATGAAAGATAGGTACAAACTATAACTGAGAGCTTAAAAGATATATCTGAAATATGTCTAGTATGCTGGAACCGATCATTATAGTAATTGTATGATTATTAGTTGGTACCATTGTAGTGGCGATAATGCTTCCTTTCTTTGAAATGTGAAAAATTGCAAAACAATTATAAAAAAAGAAGATTTTTGAAAAGATCTTCTTTTTTTTGACTCTACTCTATATATAAAGAATAAGTATAGTTTGACTTTGTTTTTTCTTTATCTTTAATAAATTATTACAATTATAATACTTACAATTGTCTATTAAAATTAGTTGCAATTTTTTTAATGGCAATTATACTACCCTTGTCTTTAACAAAAAGACTTATATTTATATTTTGTTTTTGTATTTTATTTTTTTAATATAACAAACTATTATGAAAAGTACAAAAAAAGCATTTACATTAGTGGAACTTATAGTAGTAATTACTATATTAGCTATATTAGGTACTATAGCATTTATTTCTTTACAAGGTTACTCTGCAGATGCTAGAAACTCTAAAAGAATTTCTGATCTTGGTAACATCCAATCAGCTGTTACTTTAAAAGCTGTTGAAGGAGTACCTATTATGTCTTTCGTAGACGGTACAACTAACTCTTTAGCTTCTATAGCTTTAGCTGGTAAATCTGCTGCTGATACAGCTACAGCTAATACTAATGACTCTAAATATGCTGCTGGTATACCAAACTATGCTGTATTAAATGTTGTTGCTAAAGATTTCAAAGATCCTACTGCAGATGCTCACTATAAAATAGGTGCTACTGATATGGGTGGTGATAGATTCCAAGTTGCTGCTACTATGGAAAGTGATGGTGCTGACCAAGTAAAAGTAAATGGTACTTATAGAGATAGAGATGGTACTACTCATGTTTCTACTGTAGATACTAGTGGTAAAACTATTACTGTTGCTAGTACTGGTGCTAACTGGTTTAAACCAGGTGATGCAGTTAAAGATGGAGCTACTGGTACAGCTAATGTTACTAGAGTATCTAGAGATGGTATGACTATTACTGTTGATGCTAAATTAACTGCTGGTACAATAGCTTTAGCTAATGCTGAAACTACTGGTCTTATATCTAATGGTGCTTCTACTCCAGCTCCAGTTGTTAACACTTACTAATCATTAGATTAATATAAACGTTAATTTAAAAAAAGAAACTCTTATGAGTTTCTTTTTTTTGTTTTTAATCCCTCCCCCTTCGGGTACTCCCTTTGAAAAAGGGAGAAACTTTTTTAAAATTAATTTACTGCATCTTTTATAAGTTTTGGATTGTTTGAGTATTTTAGTCATTCATCTAGTGATATAATTCCCTGATTTATTAGTTTGATTATATCAGTTTCAAGTAGAGTCATTCATTCTTTTTGTCCCATTTGTATTACAGACGGTATTTGGTGAAGATCATTTTCTCTTATTAAGTTGGCTACTGCCCCATTTTTCACAAGTATTTCTTTTACCATTTTTACTCATGTACCATCTTTTATTTTTAATAGTCTTTGAGAAAATATAGCATGTAAACTATCTGCTAATTGAAGTCTTATTTGATTTTTATCTTCTCAGCTAAAACTATCAAGTATTCTTGTAATTGTTTGATAAGCACTTCTTGTATGTAGAGTAGAAAAAACTAAGTGTCCAGTTTCAGATAATCTTAGAGCCATTTCCATTTCTATTTTGTTTCTCATCTCCCCAAAAAGTATTACTTGAGGATTTTGTCTCATTGCTCATGTAAGTCATGTCTCATAATCTGGAAGATCTCTACCTATTTCTTTATGTTCCATTATTGAATTTTTATGTTCATGAACATATTCAATAGGATCCTCTATTGTAATTACATGTTTAGTTTGAGTTTCATTTATATAATCAATCATAGCAGCAAGAGTTGTTGTCTTCCCTGATCATGTTGGTCATGTAACAAGAATTAATCATTGTCATAATTTACATACATCTTTATAAACATCTGGTAAACCAAGGTCAGTAATATTTGGAACTTTTGATGTAAGTAATCTGAATACTATCATATAAGATCACATTTGGTATGATACATTACATCTAAATCTTCTTTCTGAGTAAGAAAAAGAAAAATCTAGGTTTTTTGTTTCTTCTAATGTTTCTCTTTGTTCTTCTGTTATTATTGCTTCAGCAAATTCCATAGTATCTTTAGCTGTAAATTTTTCAATTCAATCATCTATTTTTACTATTTCTCATCAGATTTTTATAGCAGGATATGTTCATACTGTTATATACATATCACTTCATTCATTATCTATCATTACTTGAAGTAATTGGTCTTTTATAATATGTTCTTTTCTTATTACTTTTGCCATTTAGTTTTGTTTTAAAGTGTATAATATATATAATTATATACTATTTTTAAATTTTTGGCAAAAAAAAGACTAAACATTTGCTGTTTAATCTTTTTTAATTTAACTTAATATTTTTTTTCTTATTATGAATACTAGATTTAATAATACTGCAAGAGCAATAAGTACCCATGTAGCAGCTCAAGTATCAGGTGTTTCAGCTGAGTTCATTGCTACTTCAGCAGTTTGAGTAGGTGGTGTATTAACGGATTCAGTATTTTCAGGTTTAGGTTCAGCTTTTTTTCATGGTATTTTCTTTGGAGTAACAAAATCATATAATCATTGTCAAAAATCAACAGTATTTCAATCCTTATCTTCTAATCATACAACCATTATTATATAATCTGATAATTTTACTAAATCACTTTCTACTTCTACAATTATAGAATTATTTCATGTTGAAGATAAGTTATTAGCTACTATTTCACTAAGTATTTTAAATTCAAATACATCTTCTGTTAAGTCTTGAGCAAAGTATAATTCTATTGTTCTTTTATCTATAATATTTACTTTTTTAACTCAAGTTTGTGCTCATTCATCTATACTAGAGTTAACTATTTCTCAAGCAAGAGTTGTTCATATACTAAAATCTATATCTCAATCAGCTCACAATACTGTCATTAAACTATATGAAGTATTAGTAGTTAAATCACCTGTAAGGTTTAACACCACTTTTTTAGGATTAGCTGGATCTTTAGCACTATAAGTTACTTTTATATCTTTTAGTAATTTTAGCATTCAATTTACATTTCAATTTGGAAATTGAATATTTGACTCTGTAGATAATTTTAATGTGTTTATATCTACTGTCTCAACATTTGTTATACTTGCTGCATTAACTAAAGAAAAAGAAAGTAAAAAAACAAGAAATCAAGCTAGCATTTTTAGTTTTTTCATAAGTAAAAAAGTAATACAATTAAAATATTGCAATCATTATAATACTATATTAAAAATAAGCAAACCTTTTTTTACTTTTTTAATCCCTCCCTCTTCGTACCTCAGAGTACTCCCTTTAAAAAAGGGAGAAATTAATTCTTTATTAGGAAAAATATATAATATAAATAAAAAAATTTCATAATTTTTGTTTTATATTATACTTTTTTTTCTTAGGTAAGACTCTAGTATAAGTATAGCAGATATATCATCTTTTTTTCATGATTTGTCTTTTACTCACATTGTATCCAGTATATTATCTGCTTCAAAGCTAGTAAACCTTTCATCCTCCCCTTCTATTTCTAGATTAGGAAATATAGTCTCTAGTTTTTTAATAAAATTTTTTGTTTTATTTAGTTGTTTTAAATCTTTATTATATAAATCATAAGGTAATCATACTACTATAGTTTTTATAGTGTACTCTTTTATTAATTTTTGTAACTCTTTAATCAAATCTACTCTCTTTACAATTCACTTTGAAACAACTATTCACTCTAAATAGACTGATAGTCAGCATTTTTTATCTCACAAATCAATTCATAGATACATAATTACTGTTCTTTAATGATTATAAATACTTTTGCCATAGCATCTTTTCAAAGCTTAATAAAAATTTGATTTTCTCCTATTTTTTTCACATGTCCATCTGGCATATCTATATGTTTTTTTGATAACTCAATTTTAAATTTTTTCTTTACTTCTCTTATTATATCTTTTTCTCATATTCCCCCATATACTTTATGATTGTTTCATGTTCTCATTATAAATTCAAATTTTTGTCAGTTTAATGATTCAGATATTTTGTGCCTATTTTCTATTAACTCTCTTTTATGTCTTTCTTCTTTTTGTAGTTTTTGCTTATGTTGTTTTTCTGCTTCAGGAGTCAATTCTATAGCTAATCATTTAGGTAATAACATATTAGCTGCATATCATGGTTTTACTTCTTTTATTTCTCATGGTTTTCATACATTTACTACATGTTTTAAAAATAATACTTTCATAATTTTTTTATAAAAAAATAAATAGAAATAAAACTCCCCCCTGCCTTTCAGGCATCCCCCTCAATTAGGGGGAAACTATTGTCTCCCTCAATGAGGGAGATGTCCAAAGGACAGAGGGAGTCTTTTTTAGTCTTCACTTACTTCTACATCTTGAATAGATATTTTATATCATGTTAATCTTGAAGCTAGGTTTACATTTACTCAGTTTTTTCAAACAGCTTTTGCTCTTTGTTCTGGTAATATATGACATATTGCTTCTTCATTTTCTTCATCTACCTCTACACTTAATACTTCAGCTGGTGATAGAGATTTTTTGATTATATCTCAAAGGTCTCAGTTATTTGCAATAATATCTATTTTTTCACCATTTAATTCATCCATTACTCATTTTACTCTTATTCATTTTTGTCAAATAAGTGTTCATACTGGATCTATTTCATCATATGTAGTTGAAACAAGTAATTTAGTTTTTACTCATGGTTGTCTTACTATATTATCTACATTAACTACTCATTCATCTATTTCAGGTACTTGATCTCTAAATATAGCTGATACTAATTCAGCTCTTTTTCTAGAAAGGATTACTTTTGGAGCTCATGTTTCTTTTTTTGAAACTTCTGCTACATATAAATACATTCTTGATCATGGAGAATAATTATCTCTTGATACTTGTTCTGATTTTGGTAGTACAACTGAATTTCAGTTATAATCAAATATTACTTTTGATCATTCTACTATATCTATTTTCATATTTATAGCAATTCCCTCTTTTCCTTCAAATAGATCATATATTCTTTCTTTTTCACTATCTCAGATTTTTTGTATTATTACTTGTCTAGCTGCTTGAGAAGCTATTCTTCAAAAGCTTTCAGCTTCATCTTCCATATTTATTTCATCTGTAACATCCAATTCTATCACATCTCATTCTTCATAATCATCAGCATCTTCTCCTAATTCTTCAAATGATATTTCAAGTGCAGGATTTGTTACTTCTTTAACAACTGTTTTTTCTACAGAAATTTCCATAGAAGCATTCTCTAAATCTAATTTAACATTTACTTCTTCATCTTTTGAAGAATAGTCTTTTTTATAAGCTGTTTTTATAGCTGACTCAATTATTTCAATCAATTTTTCTTTTGGTATTTTTTTCTCAAGCGAGATTATATTAACTGCTTGTTCTATTTGTTTTAAATCTAGCATTTTTCATTTAGTTAACCCCTCCGCCTTTCAGGCACCTCCCCTTATCAGGGGAGGAAAAGAAGGAAAAATAAAGTTAAGTATTTTTAAAAGAAAACGAGAACTTGTTTTCACAAATCCCCGCTTTTTTTTTTAAAACTTAAAAACATTATATATATAGTTTCAAATAATGCAAATTTTTTTTAATGAATTACTAATTCAGTTATATTTGATGGAGCATATGTTGAAGCACTACTTGATGATCATAGATAGAAAAATCTTTGATATTTATCATTATTATATCATGTACCTCAAATATATGAACTGTGTATAGTTAATATTGGTTCTCTAGATTTTGAAGTGACTTTTGCATATAGTTTTCAAGTCCGATTTGCTCAAGTATTTAAATAATAAAATTGTACTTGTAAATCAGTTCAATAAAAAGAGCCATCAACCTCTAATGAGTATACTTCATCAACATATGCTGATTGTAGTCATCCAGACTCTTGTTGTTCATGTTTATTTGGGTGAAGTATTTTAAATTGCTTAATATAAGCTCAAGCTGCATGAGTTCAAGTTATATGTACTGATACATCTAAGAATCATACAGATCATGCTATAGACCGTCAAGCTGGTAATTCCCAACCATACCAATGAATCATAGGTGTTTCTGTTGGGCTTACACTAGCTTTTGTAGAATGTATCCACTCAGCTTTTCTAGCTCAAGCAGCTCATTTTATCTCAAATATAGGATCTTCAGCTACAAAAGAAGAACTATGATCTATTCAACTTACAGATAATTTTGCTCAAGGAGTTGTTGTACCTATCCCAAGTCTCTCAGTACTAGCATCCCACATCATTTTTGCATTTGATCATGTATCTTCAAAAAATGCAATATCACCATTTGCTTCAATTGAATGTAATTTTTTTCAATCTACACGAAATTCCATTTTGCTATTAGCTAATTCATTATTATGATCTGCAGAAATAAACAAAGATCAAGCATTTGTACCACCATCACTAAAAATTAATGAATCTCAATTACTATCTGTATCTGTGAATATGATTTGAGGTGTTATTCACTCAACTTTTACTTTATTCATATTTACTTCTCAACCACTCACACTAATCCCCCCCAACTTATCATTAACATCTTGATACCAATTAGCA
>CAYFPB010000017.1:0-18604 GCA_964344895.1 uncultured Candidatus Peribacteria bacterium
TAATTTAGTTAAATCATGAGCTGATATATTGCTATATAGTTGAGATGGATCAGAACTGAATGCTGATACAGATGAGGGTAAAGCTGTAAGAAAGGCAATGGTAGAAAAATTACAAGCAGCTTATAGTGATACAAAAATAGTAAGTAGAGATGGAATAAGACAACTAGTAAATGTAGATACAACTGATGCAGATGCTGTTGAAAATGTATGAATATCATTTATAAATACAAAGGTAAATAGTGCTATGATTACTTGAAAAAAATTAAGTGTAGCTGCAGAAACTATTAAAGATTGTTTAGAAACAAATCAAGATTATTATTTACTACCAGAAACAAAACACTGAGCATCAACTGAGCCTATGTCACGGACATGAGCAGTAACAAATGGTGTACAAGTCTATACAGATGTTTTTAAATGTAATAATTGAGTATTTGTTGAAGAATCAGAAACAATAGAAGTAATATGTGATAGCTGATATACATTAAATGCAGATACAAACTCATGTATTTTTGAATCAAAATTAACAGCATGACCTTTAAATCTATATAAAGTAAATGGTAAAACAGATGCAAGTGTATCAGGAAATACAGTAACTATTGGGAATTCTGATAGTTTAAATAAATGACCTGAATCAAATCCAGAATCTATTCCTTTACTTGTTTCAGATTTGTTAGAATGAGATTTTAGTTTAACTTTTAATACATCAGATTTTTGAACTAAGGAATGAAATTTTTGATTTATTATAACAGATGCTGCTAATAATAATTTGGTAACTTCATGAGATAGGTATTTAGCAGAATATGCTAATTATGCAGGCCGGAAAATAGCAAGAAAATGATATTCTTCATATTCTTGGACTTATTCTACTCATGAAAGTCCTGCTTTTAAAATAACTAGAACATGATCTTCAGTTGTAGCTTGTGTTAATAATTATTGTAGTTCTGGTTTTACTGCAAGCCAGAATATAAAAATTTGAATTTATTATGTTTCACACACAACTCATGCTCCAAATTCTTTTGAAAAAACTCTTAGTAATATTAGTTTCACATGAACACCAATTATACCATTAGATGTAGTTGGAACAACATGTGCTGATATATTAGCTGGTAATCCAGATGCAACTGATTGAGTGTATGCAATAGATCCAGCAAATGATTGAATATGAATAAATGCAACATGTGACATGATAAACTGAGGATGGACAAGGATAAATTATAATCAATCAACACAGGAAAATTATCAAAGATTCCGTGATTGTAAAAATAATTGATCATATTTTGAAACAAATTTTGAATGTATAAATCCAACATACTTTACAGATATTAAGTTTACAAGATCAGGTTATACTGATGTGAATAAATTAGCATCAAATATGAGTTGGATTGATCATTGATCATGTACTAATACTTGAACATGATGTCAGGTATGATGGAGTGCAGGAGGTTATACAATGCGGGATTATAATATGAGTTGACAATATAATTATTGACGGTGGGGTAGTTCTCATGCTAAATTTCAAAATGATATTGTAGTTTGGTGAAAATAGTTGAAAAACAAAGTAATTTTTAAAATTACTTTGTTTTTTTATATTTATTAAATATAATAATTAGAATGTTTAAAAATAAGTGAAAAATAATATGATAATTTATTTAGATGAATCAAAAAGATTAGGTAAATGAGAGATAGTAATATGATGATTTTTATCATTACATAATACTCATTATATAGATAATTTTATTAAAAATAAAAAGAAAGAATACCTTATAATAGATAAAGTAGAGTTAAAAAGTACAAATAAGTTTTGAAAATTATTTTTACAAAAATTATCTAGTGATAAAGATTTTTGTAAATTAGAGATTACAAGTTTTGCATATCATTTTAAAAATTATTATTCAGATTCTACAGAAAATTATATAGATTTTTTATTAGAAATTTTTAATAATATAATTAAAAATAATTGTTTGAAAAATAGTTGAAAATTAACAATTATTCATGATAATTTGAATGCAAAAAATAATACTTATGTATCTAGGAAAATTGAAAGTTTTTTAAAGAAAAAATGATTAAAATCTGAATTTAAAGTTTATAATTCTAAAAAATACCTTTCATTACAATTAGCTGATTTGATTGTATGAGAATATAAAAAACTATATTTTTTTGAAGATGTAAATAGCTTAGATAATTTTCTATTAAATAAGGATTTACACAATAAAAAAACCTAGCAGGGGGATGCTTCATAGGATATTCTACTGACATATCCTCCACAACTCTTACTAGGTTCACTATTACATTATATTATATTTTTTTATAAAAGCAAAACTTTTTTTAAAAAAATATTTAAATCAAAACTTTTTATGAAAAATATGTTTAATCTAAAATCAAAATATACTCCAAGTCCTGATCAGGGTCAGGCTATTAAATCAATAGTTTGAAACATAGAAGACAAGCAGAAGTTTCAAACACTTTGGTGAGTAACATGAAGTGGTAAAACTTTTACCATGGCAAATGTGATAAAAGAAGTAAATAAGCCAACTCTGATAATAGCACATAATAAAACACTAGCAGCACAACTAGCTCAAGAATTTAAAGAGTTTTTTCCTGAAAATGCAGTGCATTATTTTGTTTCATATTATGATTATTATCAACCAGAAGCATATGTAGCAAAAACAGATACATACATAGAAAAAGAAGCAACAATAAATGAAGAAATAGATAGATTAAGACATGCAGCTACACAAGATTTACTTACAAGAAAAGATGTAGTAATAGTAGCTAGTGTATCATGTATTTATGGTATATGAGATATATCATCTTATACAGAACAAGTGTTTGATATAGAAGTAGGAAAAGAATATAAAATGGAAGACTTGTTAAAACGCTTAGTTGCAATTCAGTATAGAAGATCAGCTAGTGATTTTAAACCATGAAATTTTTTGGTAATGTGAGATGTACTTGAAATATATCCAGCAAGTAGTGAGACAGTAATTACTGTAGAGTTTTGGTGAGATGAAGTAAGTCAAATAAGCTCAAGAAATTATTTAACATGAGAAGTCTATGATTATATGCAATCAGTGACTATTTATCCAGCTAAACACACAGTTACAACAAAAGAAAAAATAGAAGCAATAGTACCTGAAATAAAAAAAGAGTTAGATGAAAGACTTAAGTACTATAAAGAAGATCTATGAGATGTATTGAAATATGAAAGACTAAAAACAAAGGTAGAATATGATATAGAAATGATGCAAGAAGTATGATATGTAAATGGTATAGAGAATTATTCTAGATATCTTGACTGAAGAAAATCTTGAGTAGCGCCAGCAACACTTATGGATTATTTTGGTGATGATTTTTTATGTTTGGTTGATGAATCACATATGACCTTTAGTCAGATAGGATGAATGTATGCTTGAGATAGAGCTAGGAAAGTAAATCTAGTAGAAAACTGATTTAGACTACCTAGTGCTATGGATAACAGACCACTTAAGTTTGATGAATTTGAGTCTAAGTTTAAAAATGTAGTAGCTGTATCAGCTACGCCATGAAACTATGAGATAGAAAATAGTTGTAAAAAACCTTCAGATTTTTTTGATTTTGATCCAAATAAAGATGGTGTATGGAAGGCTAGTAAAGATTGTAGAGTAATACCTCAAATGATGAGACCTACATGATTACTTGATCCTGAGATTATTCTAAAACCTATGGAGTTTATGGTTGATGATATAATGAAAAATATAACTGAAGCTGTAGAAAGCAATCAAAGATTACTTATTACAACTATTACAAAAAGATCAAGTGAAGAGTTAAATGATTACTTAATGGAAAACTGAGTAAGTGTTAAGTATCTACATTCTGAAGTAGAAACATTAGAAAGACTAGAAATATTAAAGGAATTAAGGGAATGATCTATAGATGTAATTGTTTGAGTAAATTTACTAAGAGAAGGTCTTGACCTACCAGAAGTAAGCAAAATATGTATACTAGATGCTGACAAACAATGATTTTTAAGATCTACTTCTTCTTTGATACAAATAATAGGTAGAGCAGCAAGAAATGCAGAGGGGAAAGTATATATGTATAGTGAGCAACTTAAAAAAACTGATATTTCAAAACTTAAACAAGAAGCAGACTGATTGTATAGAATAGATAAAGCAAAACTTTGTAATCAAGAGTGATTAGTAGTATCAGAAGCTATGAGAAAAGCAATAGATTTGACTTATTATAGAAGGAATTTACAAGAAGAGTATAATAGAAAAAATAATATAACACCAAAAACAGTTTATAGTGAGATCAAGGATATGTGACTTAAATCAAACAAAACAAAGAAAGATTATGCTGTACTAGATAAGCGCTCTGTAGAAAGAGAAATATCAAGATTAGAGCTTGAAATGGATATAGCAGCAGCTAATATGGAGTATGAAAAAGCAGCAGAGTTAAGAGATGAGATTTTAATGTTGAAAAAAGGAAAAAAGTAAGTATAATATATTTATATGTTATAGTATATAAGTAATAATAAAGATTTTTATGTGAGAAAGTGTAGTAAAACATATGGAAATATATGCTTGATTAAAAGAGTGAGATGAAACTAGTTTGTTTAATTATTTAGATGTAACAGAAGAAGTTATAGCACAAACTTTAAACATAGTTAATTCTCCTCAAAACTTAAAGCAGTTATTACCAATTGAATTAAAGTATTATATATCAGAGTTAATAGATATATTAAGAAATAATTTTGAAAGTCTTAGGAAGTCTCAAGTAGCTTCTTTGATAGCAATAATTGATCATCTATTAGAATGAAAAACAAGGTGATTAGTAAAACTACCTACTTGAATGTGAAAAACAAGGCTTTTTTCTGAGATAATAGAGTGATTACAATTAAATACAGCTATATTTATACCAAATAATCATCTAAAATCACAAGTAAGTGAATACTTTGATAGTAGACATACTTTTATAGTTTGAGATTCAAAAAAATCAGTTGCAAAAAGTGTTAAAGAAATATTGACTCAAATAGAGATAGATAATATAGAAGCTCCTATTATTATTTGTACCTACAAAGCTCTTTTACATTTAAAATCAGATGCTCCTGATTTATTCAAGGAATTTTCATCATTTATAGAGTTAATAGTTAGAGATGAAGCTCATAAGTCTTTATGAGATGAAACATCAGAACTACTTGATAATATTGTTAATTATAATGATAATTATTTATTATCAGAAGGTTATAGTTTGGATTGATGAGTAGAAAAAATAGAATTACTTTTTACTGCTACACCAAACTTATTATCAAAAAGTATCAAGGAATGTTATGAAATTATTATATCACTAAGATTACAAGATTGAGTAGAAGAGTGAATTTTACATATGCCCGGGTTTGAAAGAGTTCCAAAGGCTTATGTAAATTTATGAGATAAAAATATTAATCAATCACATGTAGATAAAAATGCTCTGAAGTTTTGTGATGAAGAGTGAAATCTTAGCTATATTCAGCTTATAAATAAATACATTGAATTAAAAGAAAAAAATGAGGGATATTTTCCTGGAATATGATTTTGTAGAAGTGTTGAGCATGCAGAATTTATTAAGCAAGAAATGGAGAAAAAGTGAGTCCGCACTATAAGAGTAACTTCAGCAAGCAAAGGTTTAGATAAATGAATAGTATCAGAAAAAGCAAAATATATGTTAGAAAGAAATGAAGTAGATTTTGTTCTAACTGTTTCAAAGGTGGCAGAGTGATGGGATATCCCAACTTTAAGGTGTGCAGTTTCTTTTGCTCCTACTTTTAGTGAGGCTAAATATGTACAATGAATCTGAAGAATTCTAAGAGTTTTTGAATACTTTGAAGAGTATAATCAATATTGAATTTTACCTAAAACTGGAGCTGTTATTATAGAGCCTGAGAGTTGGGAAATTTCTAATAGTGGTAATTGAGGAATAAGTAAAAAATGAAGAAAAAAAGATTCAGAAGATACTAAAAATACTCAACAAAAACAACAAGAGACTAAGAGTATTACTTTAAAAGAAATTCATTGATGAACCAGGACTATATCTGGAATGATGCATTTAATAAAATCAGAAGAGTTTGATACTTGATTTCTAGAAGAAAAATATTGAAGTCTTATAGAATATATTGATAAATATAAGTTGGAAGAGGATTGGACAGTAGAAATAAAGTGAGTATTATATACAGCAGTTACTAATACAATGAGTACTAAAAACTCTAGATTAACTTGTAGTTGAGCAACAGCATTAAAAGAAATAAGCAATTTACCACAAGAATGGCTTAATAAAAACAGACTGTTAAATTTTGGTTTAAGTTGATATAAAACTATTGATTTATATAATTTAGAAGAGTTATTAAAGGTGTTACCTAAATGGAAATTATTAGAAGATTGGAGTATAGAGATTGAATGAGTAATATATACAGCTATAAACAATTCAATGAGTACAAAAAATTCTAGACTACCTTGTAGTTGAAAACTTGCTTTAAAAAAGATAAAACAACAGTCAGAGAAATGGTTGAAACAAAATAGATTATTAAAAAAATGATTAAGTTGAAAGCATACAGTTGACTTATACAACCTAGAAGAAGTTTTAAAAATATTACCAAATAACAAATAAATTAAATAATGGAAATAGTTGGATTAATTCAATCTCCTGAAGGAGAACTAAGTAATACAAAGGACGTGAGTATTGCTTTGCTTTATTATTATCAAAGAGATGAAGAATTTAAGAAAAATATAGACAGTTTTTTTGATAAATTTAATAAAAAACATAATACAAATATATCATTATTATCTATTTTTGATATATTACAATGAGAAGAAAAAGATGTAGATACTATAAAAACAGTAAAGTCTTTTTTATCTGAAATAGAAAATAATACTGAACTAAGTATTATTTTAAAACTTGCTTCAATTTCTGGAAGTAATCTAAAAGAAGTAATTATAGATTATATAGAGCAAGTGCAAGATAGTATATCAAAAATTTTACTTGATAGTAACCAAGAAGGAGTAACTCAAACTTATAAAAAACCTAGAAAACAAAAACAAGAAAAAGCTGAAGTTATAAAACAGAAAGAAGAAGTAGTAGCTATAACTCATTTTAATGATTTATTAAATATATCTAGACAAGATTTTATTGAGAATTTTCAAAAATATTCAAAAGAACAACAACAGGAGTTTTTTGATGAAATATATGATTATGTAATTTCTAAAGGATTATATAATGATGAAGATAAAAATAAAGAATTAGTACTATCTGAAGTATTAAAAACTCCACCATTATTAAGAAAAGAATTAATATATGATAGTTTACATAATTTATCTAATAAAGAGAACTATGATTTACCAATAGCTTTTATAAAAAAATTATATTTTAAGTTATTAGAATTAATAAATATAGAAAAGAAAAATGAAGAACTATCAAAAAAAAGTCATGTAGAACAAAAAACTCAAAAAGAAAATCAAGATATACAAATTGTAGAACAAGAAGAAGTACAAGATACAGATATAGATGAAAATAATTATATTAAACCACCTTTAGATGTTTTAGAACAACAAGAAGAATTGGAAGATGAAATAGATACAAATGAAGAAGTAATTCAGGACTGAAATAATACAGAGTTGGAGGATAGAGAATATATATATGAATTATATGAAGAACTAAATAGACCTACATTAAGAATGAAAGAAATAGAAGCTGATAAGGATATATATGATTTAGAACAAGTATGAGAAAAGTATATATCTAAAATGTTAAAACATAAAATATTAACAAAAGAACAAGAAGAAGAATTATTAAAAAAAGTAAAAGCTTGAGATAAAAATGCAATAGACACGTTAGTAAAATCTAATGTGAGATTTGTAGCTAAAATAGCTTATAAATATACTTGAAACTGAGTGGATATTGATGATTTAATACAAGAATGAATATTAGGTTTATATGAAGCTGTAAAAAAATATGATATTACTAAATGAACAACATTGTTAACTTATGCTAAATGGTATATTCGTAGATATATACAATGAATAATTGCATATCAATGAGGAAATATAAGTTTTACTACATGACAACTAGATAGAGATACAAAATTTTGGAAAAGATATAGAGAGTTAAGAATTAGATTTTGAAGAGTTCCTTCAGTCAAGGAATTAGCAGAAAGTTTAGAAATATCAGAAAATGTAGTTAAAAAAACTTTTTGAACATATATTAACTATATAGAATTAGATAAATGATTTAATATTCAAGAATGAGAAAAAGAGGAAGTTAATCTACATGAAGTTATTGTTTCTGAATGATATAAAACTTTGGAAGAACAAATTATAACTGATTATGAAAATGAAGAATTATTATATGCATTATCACAACTACCAGAAAAACATAGCGATATTATTATTAGAAGACATGGGCTTTTAAATTGAGAAAAAGAGACATTGGAGAGTATAGCTGAAAATTTATCTATATGAAGAGAAAGGGTGAGGCAATTGCAAAATATTGCTTTAAAGAAAATAAAAGATATTTTATTATCAAATACAAGAATACCTAGATTAAATGAAAAAGAAAAAAAAGAAGAAAGAAAAAAGTAAAATTAGCAAATGAAAGATATAAGAAAAAAATAGCTACTAATTTAAGTCAGAAGAAAGAAAAAAAAGTAATTAATAAAATTAGAAGAAATCATATTATTATTCCTGAATCAGAAGTAATACATGAAGAGGTAGAAGAATATTATAGGACTATAAATAATAATAGTGTAGGTGAAAAGAAACAAGAAATCGAAAAAATGTATAGTGAGAAAGATTGAAGTAAAAATATAAATGTATATAGAGATAGAGATTTAAACTGGATTATTCATCAAGTAAATAAAGATATTAATAAAATTTCTTATTTTATTGAAAAACTTGCTTATTCTAATAAAAGAGAACAATTACATTTTTTTACTTATATTGGAATGGTTATTAAAAAGAAACAATTAGTTAATGATACTTGAGAAAGTATTATAGACTATACTTGTTTTCCATCTATTCCATTCCTTTTGAGTCATTTTTTTATGGATATATGATCAAATATAGATGAAAATTTTATTTCATTATTTAATTATTCAAATAAATTTAAAATCTTTAAAGGTTTTTTACATAGAAATATTAAATCAAAGTTAGTAAAATATTGGGATATATTAGAAATATGAAGTTATACATGTGATGTAGATGTAAATATCCCTCTTGAAATTGATTGATATTCAAGATATAAGTTTCCTTTTAGTGAACAATCAGATAAAGAGTGGGAGAATTTTGTTAAAGAAGTAATTAATTATAATAAATGAGTAGATGGAGTATTAAGTCCTAGTGTATTATATATGTGTAAAAAACAAACTGTACATTGAAATAATATTTGATCAGATATAAAAAGAAAAAGTAAAAGTAGTTTTTGAAAAAAGTAAAAATATATTATTTCCAAAAACATAATCTATGGCTAAAAAATTAACTAAATACAAGGTCATAACAGTATATTGTAAATGCTGAGAAAGGCTTGTGAAATACAAAAAAGGTCCTGGTAGAACTTTATTAAAAATTCATAGAGATAGGATTACTAAAGATTATCAAGGGATTTTTCTTGATAATTATGAAGCTGAATGATCAGATATTATGTGTAAATGATGTTGAAATAGAATATCAACAGTTAAGAGAGTTAATGGTAAATATATAAATAAAGTAAATAGATGAAACTTAGGTATAATTAGAAAAAGTTAAACTTGACTTTTATATTACAATAATTATAATGCTTAAAATTAATTAATAAACAGAACTATGAGATTATTAGTAGAGGCTGTATCTGAAAACGAGCAAGAGCCTATTATATTTGTAATGGATACAAAAGATATAAGTGATAAAGTAGATGAATTAGTAAAATGAAAAACTGATTTTGATTTGAATAGAATAAAAAATATCATAAGTGATGAGACTTTTACTTATCAAAAAATGATAATGTGACTACTTGATAGTGATGTATTAATTGTTACATTAATACAAATAGCATTACTAAGAAAACTTGATGATATGTGAGATTCAATTTGAGAAGATTCAAATATAAGAATAGATAGTATTACTGAAATTTGATGATTAGCTTAATAATAACTAAAAATGAATAAATTTGATAAAACTATATCTAGGCTTGAGTTTTATAAGCAAAGAACTAGACAATTAAGAGAAAAAACTAGGCAGATTTGAGATGAAACAAATAAACTAAGAGAGGAAATGTGAATGAAAACTTTAGAGCTTATAGAACAAGAACCAATTGAAGTAAAGCAAACTCCTGTTATTAAAAGACAGGTTATTATTAGAAAAGATTCTAAAACAAAAACTAGTATGACTAAGTTTGCTAGTCAATTAAATATTGCTTTAGATAAAGCAGTTATAAATAAGTCCTCTCATTGAGGTGCAGTGTGTGAGGTAAATATACAAGAGGTATCAAAAGTATGATTACATCAAAATCGCTTTTGATTACTTAATTATTTATGAATCAATCCAGAAAAATATAATAAACAAAAAAACTAAAAATTTTACATTTTTAGTTTTTTTGTTTGACTTTTTATATTAAGTGTATAATATAAGTATATATTTAGTATTTAATAAAAAAGTATGGAAAACAAATGAGAAATTAAGATTTATAAAAATAAATCTTGAGCTGATATTCAAGTTAAACTTGAAAATGAAACAGTATGGTTAACTCAAAATGATATGCAATTATTATTTTGAAGAGATCAATCTGTTATATCTAGACATATAAATAATGTTTTTAAAGATAAGGAATTAGATAAAGAAAGCAATATGCAAAAACTGCATATTGCTAATTCTGATAAACCAGTGGCTTTTTATAATTTGGATGTAATTATATCAGTATGATATAGAGTTAAATCTTTACAATGAACTCAATTTAGAATATGGGCAAATAAAATTTTAAAAGACTATTTAATAAAATGATATTCTATAAATAAAAAAAGATTACAAGAAAAATGATATAAAGAGTTGGAACAAACTCTAGATTTATTTAAAAAAACTCTTAAATCATGAAATCTAACTCAAGATGAAGCAATATGATTACTTGATATAATTACAAATTATACAAATACATGGTTGTTATTACAAAATTATGATGAAGATAAATTAGTTAAAGAAGGTAAAACTAAAAAATTGAATTATAAACTTGAATCAAAAGAGTCTTTTGATAGCCTTATGGAATTAAAACAAAATCTTATTAATAAAAAAGAGGCTACAGATCTATTTGCTAGACTAAGGGATCTAGATTGATTACAAGCAATATTTTGAAATATTTATCAAACTTTTGACTGAAAAGAGTTATATAACTCTGTTGAAGAAAAAGCTGCTAATTTATTGTATTTTGTAGTTAAAGATCATCCTTTTATTGATGGTAACAAAAGGAGTTGAGCATTTTTATTTATACTATTTTTAGTTAGGAATCATATATTATTTGAAAAAGATTGAACTAAAAAAATAAATGATAGAGCATTAGTTGCTATTACTCTTTTGATAGCTGAATCAAATCCAAAGGATAAAGAAATAATGGTTAGATTGCTGATAAATCTTATAAATTAAAAAAACTAAAAATTTTACATTTTTAGTTTTTTTGTTATAATGCTTTGTATGTGGGGCTAATCTTGGTTTCTATCGGGAGATCAGCTCGGGTTATATGCTATCAGGGAGATGTCTTTGGCTTCCTACTTAATCAATCATAGACAACAATAAGTGCTAAAACTTATGATAGAGCAAAAGCTAGCTTAGCTAACTTTGCTGCTGGTCTTAGAACTCCAGCATTCGCTACTGCCTAACCAATCTGGCATAGCTTGTAGCCTTCTATAATGATGAGCGCCGATTGGCCTGCTACATAGTCTTTAAAAACTTCGACTCTTAAGGTTTTACTGACTTACTAAAATAGGGTTTTTTCATAGAAATTTTCTGATATATTTTGTTTTATGAAAAATACTTAATAATATATCTTTATGTGTATTTTTGTTTGTTTTCATGTTCACATAAATATTAAAATAAACTATGATAGTAGAAGTATTTTCTTAGCCTTCCGAGACGTCGGTTCAAATCCGTCTAGCTCCACCAATTTTCGCTAATAATAAAAAGATAGATTTAAAAAATCTATCTTTTTTACTTCTTAATAAAACAATTCTCTTATTCATTTAACTATTTTTTCAACCCAAGTAAGTCTTTCTTCTTGTTCTTTTATCTGAGCTTTTAGTTTAATTATTTCAGTATTTTGATCTGTTAATCTTTTTTCTAATTGTATAATCCTAGTAGCTAACTCTAAATCTATATTAGTTCAAGGAGATGGAGTAACTGGTGTTGGGGTTACTGTAGGGGGAGTCACTACTTCTTTTTCAGAGTTATTATCTCATGATTCTTCTATAGGAGTTGGTTCAATAGGCGTTGTAGGAGAGAACTCTCAGTTTACTTCTTTAGCTTTTTGTACTGCTTTATAAGCATTTATAGCTACATCTCATCATTTATCTAACTCATCTCAAGTCTCTATAATTATACTTCTGACTTGTTCATAAGTCAAATTTGGATTTACTTCTAGCATTAGAGCTATAAGGCTTGATACTTGAGGAGCAGCAAAGCTTGTTCATGTTTTTCTATGGGTTCATCCATAAGAATCTAACATTTCTGGATAAAATCATTTACCAAGTATTTCAGTTGTATTTATTATGTTGTGATAAAAGTTACTTTTAAATCTATATCATGTTCAATCTTTAAAACTAGTATGGGTATAATAACTTCATACACATATAATACTATTATCTTCACAGTGGTATGAGTTTGCTAGTTTAACTTTGTTATTTAAAGTTGTAACTATCATTATACCAGAATCAGCTAATTCTTTTAATTTTGCTGAAAAATCTTTGTTTCTATATGTAGTACTTATGTTTACAATCTTTATATCTCATCTTTCTTTTATCTTATCTAGTATTCATACTAATTCACCATATCTACATGATGAAGCACTACAGTAGTTATACCTAACCACTTCAGCACCTGGAGCATAACCAACTATTCATCAGTCATTATGACTTGAAGATATAAGACTTTCTATTCATATTCAATGGTAATAGTTATTTTCAAAACTATCTATTACTGCTATTTTTATTCATTTACCTGTAGCTAGATCCCATGCATCATAAAAGTTTGGCTTTTCAAATGATGAGTATCTTGTCGAATTATAATATGTATCTCACTTATTTCATTCAAAGTCTAGCTCACTTGGAATATATGCATACGTATTTGTGTATGTTACTAATGTTAGAATTAGTAGGGTTAGAGTTTTTTTCATAGGGGATTTGGGTTAGAGAATAATTTATAAATTTTAATAACAAGATAAATAAGAACTTTATTATATTATTTTAGTTTGAAAATAAATCTTTAATATTTCTTTTAATATCTATAATAATTTCTTTTTTCTTTATTATATCTTTTTCAGATATAAGTGTATCAATTTTTAATAATATAATATTTCTTTTTATTATAATTGAATTATTAATATCTTTTAAAAAGATATATTTATCTATTTTTTTTATTACCTTATTAGTTAAATCATTTTTAGATTTTAATAAGTTAATTTTTTTATGAGATATAATTTTACTTTCAATATCCCAATTTTCTTTAATTAAATTATTATAATTTTTAAGATAATAATTCATTTCTGAGTATGATTTTTTTATATCTATTAATATATTTTTCATCTCAGTTTTATTTTTATTTATATAATTTTCTTCAAATAGATATAATGATTTTTTAAACTTGTCAGAAGCTTGTTTATAATTTTCTAAATTTTCTAAAATAGAGATACTAAATTGAGAATATATTGATATTTTTTTGATGTCTGCTTTTATTTTTTTAGATATTATTTTATCTATTTTTTGAAATTTATTTGTTTTAAAAACTATAATATTTGTATCAGTATTTACTACATTATTTACATTTATAATCTCACATGTTTTTCCTAATTTTCATCAAATACATGTAAATCATGGCTTTTTATACCATTTAAATAATGTAGTTGATCCAGCTACAGATTTACATATTAACTGATTATCTAAACATTGAGGATAACTAGTTCAACCTCATCAACCACCTCATCATCACCCTCAAGCACTACTTGATGAATTAGTACTTGTGTTTACTTCTACTAATGATACAAAACTAGTTAAATGGTTTGTTTTAAAACATAATATATCACTTTTTATTATTAATGAATTAGTATTAGAGTCCATATTCCAATTTATTCAATCATTAGTTGAATAAATTTTTAATCAATTAGTAGATGTTTTTCAATTTGCTGGCATACACAATTCTATATCTCAATTAAAATTAACAGGAATATTGGTAGGAATCTCTATAGCAGAATTTATTATAACAGTTTTATTTGATAAATTTTTATCTATATCATTTTTTATATCATCATTTCTTGTTAATTTTATTGGAGGGTTAATAATTACTCAAGTAGATGTAGCTTTTATTCACTTAGGTAAAGATAAAATTATTTTTTTATCATCATCATCCAATTCATTGTTTGGTATAAATGTTATACTATCTGTTAAATTATTATTATCAATTGATATAGGTTTTTTTGTAATAACTAAATTTGTTTCAGTTTTTATATTATTTATAACATCTAATCTTGGATATTTTATTATTGTTTTTGTTTTTGTATCCTTTACAATTAGAGAATGTTCATCTTTTCAAAAATCATCTATATTTGAAATATCTTCTTCTATTATTCAATTAATTACTTCTTTTGCTTGAGATAAAGTTCTTACAGTTATTATTTTTGGATCTCATATTGTATCTCATTTATATGGATATACTTCTATTATATAATTTTTATTGCTTAATAAATTATTAAAATCAATATAATTATTTACTATCTTTTGTTTTTGATTAGTTGTTTTATTATTAACAATAAATCAATCAATATTATTTAACTTATTCCATATTATAGAAAAAGAATTACTTGTGATTTTTTCAGAATTTATTAGATTAATTTTTCATATTTGTATTATACTTTTTTTTATCGCATTTGTTAAATCTAAATTGTATTTACATAATTTTGAGCTTTGAAATACTAATTGACTATTACATCCATATCATCACTCTATAACTTTTATATCTGAATATATATAATTATTATCTTTTAATATTACTTTTCAGGTTCAAGTAAAACTATTTATATTTAGTCTTTGTAATTCTGATGTTAAATCATTTGTTCCATAACTTCAAGTACTAGTTAGACTATATTCTCATACTATTATATGATTTTGATCATACAATGATAGTTGAGAACCTATATTAATTATATGCTCTCAACTATTTATATTTCAAAATATTGTCATAGGTATTTCTAACTTTGAATTATTATTAGCTGATACTAAAATTGGAATAAATAATAATAACATTATTATATACTTTTTCATATTTTTTATTTTTAGTTTATAAGATATTTATTATTTTTTTATACTCTGTTTAATTGTTTGAGTATGATCCTAAAGATTCATTAGACATTAAATTCATTTTATAAGTTTTTCAATCTGAAGTAAATGTAATTCAATCTTTTTTTAAGCTAAAATTAGCTTCAGCCGTAGTTCCAATAGAAAATACTTCTCAATTAGTTATAACTTCAGGAGTTGTATTTATAGTAATATCTCAACTATTATTAACTATTCAAGCACCAATAGTATCTCAGCTTCAATTAGATATAGTAAAAGAACCTGTAAAAACAACCGAATTTACTTCTATAGTTACTCATGTTAAAACAGCAGATAATTCATTACCTTCAGAATCAGTATTTGATCAACTATCAACTGCAAAAGTTAATGCAGCTGTTGAATCATTAGTACCAAATGTATTACTAGCAGAAGCAACAACTCTAATGGGAACTACATCAAAATAATTTGACATTGTATTTGTTAGATCATCTACAACTACATCTTCTCACGAATCTACTCACTTACAATTAGAAATAGAAACATTGCTTACTAAAATATTAGAAACAGCTACACCTAGCATATCTTTACCTATATTATTAGTTGATATAGCTAATTTTAACTCAGTAGGACTAGTAGGAAAATTTAAATCTGAAATATTATCAAAAGTAATTGTTGGTGATGTTCATATGCTAATATCTGTAGTATGAGCAGTTGCTACAACCAGATCATTTAAATAAAGCTTTGCTCATGATACCGTTTCTTTTAAACTTGCTCAACTTAAAGTAAAAACTACATTATCACTAGAAACAGCTTCATTTGAAGCCATGACATCTAAAGAATAAATTATAGCTTCATCTCATGCTAATATAGTTTTTGAGAATTCATTATCATTATTATTTCCATCTCAAACTAAGGTTAAGCTTCAAGAATCTAGTATAGTTATCTCAGGACCATTTAAATTTGTATTAGCAATTGTAACAATTTGAGAGTTAGTATCTTCTAAAGATATATTAGAAGAATCAAGAGTAACTTTTATTTTTTTTCATACTATTCAGGAATTACTTGTTGTAGATATTAGCAAGATATATTTATTATTATCTCACTTTAATATGTTTTCTGTTAATCAATCAAAAGTAATATATCAAAGATTTATATAAGATCATTGTTTAGTTGCTAATAAATTAGAATCTAAAATGGAATTTTTATATAGAGATATACTTGATATATCAGTACTTGTTAAATTTACTGCTGATCAAGAAGCATAATCTCATAAATGAAATTTTATAGAATCAAAGTTTAAATCTGAAGCTATACCTGCAACTATATTAAAATCTAGAGCCGTAATATTTTGAGTTCATTTAAGTACTTCTTTATTTGCAATTGGAGTATAATTTAGAGTTGCTGTAGGTTTATAGTATGTTATATCAGATATAATTAATGATGATGGTGTAATATTTGAAACAATATTATTACAATTATTATTATATATTTTAAAATTTGTTTCATCATAAGAAGTTGTTGTACTTATTTCTTCTCATCATTTTATAGTATCTAAATAATTTCATTTTATAGTAATTATATTATCTCATTGAGATAATGGGATAGATAAATCTGTATCAGAAAAATTATAATCTTTTATCGAATTTTGATTACCATTTAATTCATAATTTATTCATCCTTTTTCAATACTAACAAGTTCTACAGAATCAGTTACTCAAGATAAAGTTGTAGTAAGATTTAACATAAAATTACTTATATCTAATTGAAAAATATCATTATTATGTAAATTTGAATTTATTTTAAATTTTCACAATATTCAGCTTTGTACATCTTCTTGTATTATTGATACACTAGTTAATGTTATTTCTGGTTCTGGGTTATCTAAAGAATAAATACAGGCAAGAGCATTTTCTTGTAATATATTTATTGTTCATAAATTTGATGATGTAATAGTTGTTTTTATAGAGTTTGTTTTATCTGACATGGCAGAAATATCCATAGTATGATCTAATAAAAGACTTATAGTTCAAACAGCATTTGATGAAATATTTCATTTTATACTAAAATTTTTTGTATATCAAGCTTCTATTGATATTGGATTAAAAGTAAAGGTAATATATTTTCAATTAAATTTGTTAATAGTTGATATTTCGTTATTATCTAAGTAAAGTTTTAAGTTACTTAAATCATTTATTTCATTCACACTACCTGTTTCTTTAAAAGTGATAGAATTTAAGTTTATGATTTCATTATTATTTCAATTATTTTTTATTTTGAAGTTTCATAATAAAGATCAGCTAGAGCTTTTTTCTACATCTGATAAAGTAGCTCATGTAGAAAAATCTAAACTAGTTGAAATTACTTCACTATTCATTCTAAAAAAATTTGAAATTATGTATGGATTATAGTTTTGAGAATTTATTCCTAGTCATGTAATTTGTATTGCAAATTCTCAATTTATAGGATTTGCACTATTATTTACTTTAAAATAAAATGTTTTAGTTTCTCAAGCTTTTATTGTTAATGAATTATCTAAAATTAAGTTAGCTTCTCAAGTAGCAAAGCTAAAAGATTTTACTGAAGATAATCTTCAATTATCTGAGTAAATTCAAACAGAATCTAATATCTTATCTACTCAAAAACCAACTCTTTTTACTGTAAAATCTTTTAATATAATATCTGTATTACTTGCTGTAATATCAACTTGTAAAATATTTAATCAACTAGCATTACTTGATATATTTTTTGATCAAGGATTATTGTCAGAAATTTTAATTGTAAAATCATTTCAAGTATATAAACTTTCTCAAGTTCATTCTCAATTTATTACTTCTATTATATTTCAACTTGCATCTGTTAAGTTTTGAACTCAACTCAAATATGTTATATCATCATTGAATATAGCATAAGCTTTTCATTCAAACATAAAACTAACTCATGCTTCTTGTTTTGTAATAATATTATAGTTTTCTCAGAGTAATGTTCAGCTATTTGTAAGTCAAAAATTTGAATTTGTAAAATCAACTACTTTTGAATACTTTAAGTTATTGGTATAATCTCAAAAAGAGTGGATTTATTATTGAAAAATATAAAAAAAGA
>CAYFPB010000018.1:0-17758 GCA_964344895.1 uncultured Candidatus Peribacteria bacterium
CGGAGGGGTTACTTTTGTATTTTTTGGGGGTGATTTTTTCACGTTGAGAAGAAAATAACCTTAAAAATATTGTAATAAATTTCTAACTTCCTTATTATATTCTAGTGCTTTATTTTTTAATACTGTTTCTGATACATTATCAAAATCATGAACTAGTTTATTTCTTAACTTATGTAATTCCCATATTTTATTTAGATTTGATATTTCACTTGGCTCTTGTTTTAGTATTTCTCAAAATGTTCAATTATAACCAGCCTCAAGTAGTATTTTATGATACAACTTATCCATATCAACTACTTGTTCTTTATAACTAACTGATGAGCTTATTTTTTTTAATTGCCCCCTAAAAAATCTTTTTTTACTATCAGATATTTTATAACTTTTCCTAAATTTAATTACCAATAAAATTCAGAAAAAAATTATTATCAAAAAAATTATTACATAAATATTCATGATACTAAGTTAAGTTTAAAAAGTTAATTATAAATTAAATGAAAAATATAAAAAAGGTAAATTTTCTTAACATTTCACTTCACAAATAAAATCTAAAAATTATTAAAAACTCACTTTGTTCAAACAGTTTAATAATTTTTGATTTTAAATTGTTTGTTACATTAAAAATTAAACATTTTTATATTTTTATTTAATTTACAACTCTCCAACTATTTTTCCTTTTAATTCATCTAGTCCTACTTTTTTATAAGCTGAAACAAATATAGGATTTAATTCAGCAAATTTTTCTTTTAAGCTATCTATATCCTCTGCTTCATCTATTTTGTTAAACACGTATAGTTTTTTCTGATTTGCTCAAATATTTTCAAGTATATCATCTACTACTTTTATTTTTATATCTATTTTTGGATCAGAAGCATCTACTACATGTAGAAGTAAATCTGACTCTATAGAATCTTCCAAAGTTGATTTAAATGCATCTATTAGATTTGGTGGTAATTCTCTTATAAATCAAATAGTATCATTTATAAGTACTTCTTTTGGTTTGATATAAATTCAAGTTTGCTCATCATAACTTGCTTCTATAAACATCTTTCATACACTTGTTCCTAGAGTAGCAAATAGCTTGTCCTCAGCTAAAACTCACTTTTTCGTAAGGGAGTTTGTAAGTGTTGATTTTCAAGCATTTGTATATCCTACAACTCATACTGTTTGGATTCACTTTCTTGATCTAGATTGCCTATGTTGTTCTCTTACTTTTTCATATTTTTCTAGGTCTTTTCTGATATGTTGTTCTTTTTTTCTTAAGTGCCTTTTCATTATCTCAGTATTTGTTTCTCATTTTCATCTTGTACCTATTCAACCTCATTGCTTTGATAATTCCATTCACATACCAAATATCCTTGGTCACATGTGTTTTATTGCAGCTAGTTCTATCTGAAGTTTTGCTTCTTTACTCTTTGCATGACGCTCAAATATTTTTAATATAAGATCTACTCTATCCCAAGCTTTTGCTCATATTTCTCTTAACTTTTCATTTATTTTATATATTTGTTGTGCTTTTAATATATTTCACAAAATAAGTACATTTGCTCCCTCAGATTTCATTTCTTCTATTATATCATCAAGTCTTCCTTCTCCTATAAATGTATTATAATCAGGCACTGATTTATTTTGTATATGCTTAACAATCACAACTCATCCATATGTATTTACTAGATTTTCTAGCTCTACCATCCTATCCTCCATTTGCTGTCTTATTTCAATATCAGCTGGTAAAATATCTGCAACAAAAACTCTAAGTTCTCACTCAGAGTACTCCAAAGTTTGCTGCATTTGCTCCAACTCTCTTTCTGATTTTTTTCTTGTCATAATTTTTTTATTTTTTATATCTTATATAATAATTACTTTAATCATAATAAATAATTACATCCTAATTCCTCACAAATTCTTTTTCAAATTAATACTGAATATTCTAAATCTAATTCTCATATTTCTTCTAAAATCAAACTTGTATGTATAATTCAAATTTTTGGTATTATTACAACTGATTTTTTTGATATTTTACCTGAAACTAAACAAGAGTTATCAATTATTATTCAATCCTTATTTAAATTAGATGATAAAGGTAAAAACATATAATCCTGTTTATTGTATGCTTTAAATATATAAACTGGTCTAACTTTATACTCACTTAAGTCCGTAAAATACACTTTAATTAATACTATTTTTCAAACCATATTTAAAAACTATTACTTGTAAAACTAGATACTTTTCATAAGTTATCTATTTCATCATCTTGCCAATAATCAAGCTTATTATTCTTAAGATTTTCTTTAAACTTATATTCCTGTAACTCATTTATTAAATCATTAATACTAACAAATGTATTATTTTCTATATCTATATCATTTTTTAATTTTAATATTGTTGCCATTAGTATTATATTAGCAAATAATTTATTAATCAATATAATATTCAATTAATAATTTTTGTCAAACTATTTATATATTTTTTATATACTAAATAAGTTTATTTTCATTTTACAAATTTATATTTATATATAATATAGTTTCATTATTTATAAGATAAATTTTAAAAAATATGTATGATTTAATAATAATATGAGCTTGATCAGCTGGTTACCCTGCTTGAATGTATGCTAGTAGATACAAACTTAAAAACTTAATAATAGGAGCTCAACCTGGTTGAGCTTTAGCTACTTCTCATAAAGTAGAAAATTATCCATGAACTATAAGTGCTCCTGGTAAAGAAATAATGGATAATTTTAAAGCTCATGCTGAAGAAAGCTGATCTGAGATAATAAATGAATTGGTAACTGAAGTGATAAAGCATGAAGATCATTTTCATATAAAAACAGCTGCATGAAATGAGTTTAAGTCTAAGTATGTAATACTTGCAACTGGTAACAACCACAGACATCTTTGAGCTAAATGAGAACAAGAATTTATGGGTAGATGAGTTAGTTATTGTGCTACTTGTGATTGAATGTTTTTTAAAGGCAGAGATATTATAATGGTTGGTTGAGGTAATACAGCTGTAACTGAAGCTTTATATCTTTCTGATATATGTAACAAAGTATACCTAGTCCATAGAAGAGATACTTTTAGAGCTGAAGATTCTTGGATAGAAAAAGCTAAGGAAAAAGAAAATATAGAATTTGTTTTAAATGAAGAGGTTGAAGAGATAACTTGAGATGTTATGTGAATGACTTGAGCTACACTAAAATCTGGAAAAACTCTTAAAGCTGATTGAATATTCATAGCTGTATGAACAATTCCTAATGTATGAGTTGTTGATTCTCTAAATCCTAAAAAAGATAATGAATGATGCCTAGTAGTTGATGCTAGACAAGAGACTTCTATCAAGTGACTATATGCTGCTTGAGATGTAACTACAAACTCAAATAAATTTAAACAAACTATTATGTCAGCTGCTGAATGATGTTTAGCTGCTAATAGTGTTCATGAAGATAATATGAGATAAAAAAAGTATGACTTTGTCATACTTTTTTTACACCTCAACCCTAGTTAACCACCCTTCAAACTCACTAATTTTTCAAGCCATCACATCATCAAAAGTTTGTTTTATATTCTCAAATACAGGCTTGTTAGTAGGCAAATCATATTGCTCTATTTTTTTCACTGGAGTAACTCTAACAGCAGTTCAAGTCATAAAAACTTCATCAGCTATAAAAAGCTCTGTTTTATCTATTTGTCTTTCTATTACTGTATATCATTTATATCTAGCTAACTCTATAACAGAAGCTCTTGTAATTCATTCAAGTATATCATCTGTTACAGTTGGTGTATAGATAATTCAATCTCTTACCATAAACAAGTTCATAGCACTTCCCTCACTGATTTTTCATTGCATATTTAATAGTATAGAGTCATCATATCATCTATTTACAGCCTCTGTTTTAGCAAGTGCACTTGTAATATATGCTCATGATATTTTTCACCTTAATGGGAAAGAAAGATCATTTTGTCTCATATAAGAACTAATACAACAAGTAATTCCATCTGGAGATAAATAATCTCAAAGCTCTAGTCAATATAGTAAAAAATCTTTTTCTATATCATGAAGCCTTGGAGATAAATCAAGATCACTTGTATAAACAAGAGGTCTTATATAAATATCTTTACTAGGTTTGTTTTTTGAAATTAATTCCTTTATTTTTTCCTCTATAAATTCTTTAGAATAATCTGCTCCTAGATACTTAGCACTTAAAGATAATCTTTTTGTATGCTTATCTAATCTAAACAGTATAAAACTACCATTATCATAGATAGCCCTAAGCCCTCAAAAAGCTCAAATACCATATTGTAAAGCATGTGTTGCTATTGATACATTAGCATTACCAAAATCCTTCCATTCTCAAGCATGATAAGCCTTCTTTAAAAAATTTTTCATAGGTAAATATTTATAAATTATACTCTCCCCTGACAAGGGGAGACGCCTGAAAGGCAGAGGGGTTTCAAAAAAATCAGAAAATAGATATTTTCTGATTTTTTGTTTTTATTCAACATCTTCTCATTCTCTAACTATAGAAGCTCTTACTACTTTATCACCATCTTTTTTAAGTTTTGTTAAAATTACTCATTGAGTAACTCTTGATGTTTTTCTTATTCATCTTAAGTTCATTCTAATAGTTTGTCATCATTTAGATATAAGTATTATATCTGATGATTTTCTATCTTCTTCAGATAGCATATTAGCTGAAATAACATTACCTGTCTTCTTAGTCATAGCCATTGCTTTTACTCATGATCATCATCTTTTTTGATTTCTATATTCTTCTATACTTGTAAGTTTTCACATACCATTTTCAGTAACTATAAATACAAATTCATGTTCTTCTCATACTATTGTTACTTCTACTACTCTATCATCTTCTTTTAGTTTTATTCATCTTACTCATGATGCTGCTCTACCCATTGGTCTAACATCATCTTCTGAGAATTGAATAGCCTTACCTTCATTTGTAGCTATAAATATAGAATCATCTCAACTAGTTGTTTTTACCCAACTTAGATTATCTCATTCTTTTACTCATAGTACTTTTAATCAATTAGCTCTTATGTTTTTAACTTGATCCATTTCAAGTTTTTTAACTTGTCAGTTTGTAGTAACAAAGAATAGGTATTTATTTTGTTCTTTTGAAATATCCATAATAGCAGCTACTTCTTCATCCTTTTGTAATCAAATAAAATTGATAACAGGTTGTCATTTTGCTGTTCTATTTGTTTCTGGTATTTCATAAGCTGGAAGCGTAAATACTCTACCTTTTGTAGTAAAATATAATAAATCAGAATGATTTTGTGTTGGTATAATCAATTTGATTTCATCATTTTCTTTAGCTCATGTTGCTACTCATTTACCTCATCTTCTTTGAGTTCTAAAGCTGTCAGCTTTAAGTCTCTTTATATATGATTTTTGAGTTAATACAACAAATACTTCCTCATTTGGTATTGTATCTTTTGGATTGAATTCTCCAATTTTTCCTGGATTTACTTGTGTTCTTCTATCATCTCAAAATTTTTCTTTTACTTCATCTAATTCTTCTATGATTATAGCAACTATTCTTTCTGGTTTTGCTAATATATCTTTTAAATCAGCAATTAATAATAATTTTTCATTTAATTCATCTTCTATTTTCTTTCTTTCAAGTCCAGCTAATTTATTAAGTCTCATTTCAAGAATTGCCTCTGCTTGAATTTGAGATAAGCTAAAACCTTTCATTAAGTCAGTTTTTGCTTGTTCTTTTGTATCTGCTGCTTTAATTGTAGCTATTATTTCATCTATATGGTCAAGCGCATGTTTTAATCATTCTAAAATATGAGCTCTTGCTTCAGCTATTTTTAATTCATATCTTGTTCTTCTTTCAACTACTTCTTTTCTATGCTCTATAAATGCTACTAAAAAATCTTTTAGATTATATAATCTTGGTTGTCTTCATCTTTCTCATAAACCTATCATATTGTAACCAAAACTTGTTTGTAATGGTGTCATTTTATATAATAAGTTTAATACTTTTTTAGGGAAAGCATCTTTTTTTAGCTCTACAATAATTCTTACTCCATCCTTACTTGATTCATCTCTTAATTCTGCTATTCATACTATTTTTTTATCTCTTACTAGATCAGCTATTTTTTCTACTAAGTTAGATTTATTTAATCCATATGGAATTTCTGAAATATGTATGATACTTCTTCATCTTTTCCCTTCTTCTATATTTGCCACTCATCTCATTTTTACAGATCATCTACCTGTAGAATAAGCTGTTAGCATTGCTTCTTTATCATATACTATTCATCCTGTTGGAAAATCTGGTCATTTTACATATTCCATTAGATCCTCAACTGTTACTTCTTCAGGATTTGGTACTTTTAATAAATACTCAACAGCATCTATTAGTTCTGTTAAATTATGTGGTGGAATATTTGTTGCCATACCTACAGCAATCCCCATTACTCAGTTCATAAGTAAGTTTGGTATTCTAGTTGGCATTACTGTTGGCTCCTGTTTTGTTGTATCAAAGTTATCTCTGAAATCTACTGTTTCTTTTTCTATATCTGCTAGCATGTATTCAGCTAGTTTTGTCATCTTTGCTTCCGTATATCTATAGGCAGCTGCTCAGTCACCATCCATTGATCAAAAGTTACCTTGACCATTAACAAGTGGATATCTCAAAGAGAAGTCTTGAGCCATTCTAACCATAGCTTCATATACTGAACTATCACCATGTGGATGATAATTTCAAAGTACATGACCTACTACTGTTGCTGATTTTCTAAACTTTGCTCCTGCTTTTAAACCTTGTTCATGCATAGAATACATTATTCTTCTATGTACTGGTTTAAATCAATCTCTTATATCTGGTAAGGCTCTACTTACAATTACACTCATGGCATAATCTAAGTAACAGTCTTCCATTTCTGTTTTAATACTTCTGTTAGAATCTCAGTCATATGTTATACCTTGTGGTATATCTAATCATGTTTGTTCTTCATCATTTTCTTCCTCATTTGTATTTTCTTCTATGTTTTGGTTTTCAATATTTTCTGACATATATTTTTTATTAAATTTTAAAAATTATTTTTATTTTTAAATACTGATATTATTTTTATTAATTTTTTATCTTCATCTAACTCATATATTATTCTAAATTTATACTTTGTTTCTATAAATTCTCTAAATCTTCAAATTGGTTTTCATAAATATGGAAATATTTGTATATTCTTAATTGTATCTACTATTTTATGAATAACTTTCACTGCCTGGAAATTATCATCATTTGAAATATAATCAAATATCTCATCCAAGTCTACATTTGATTTTGCTCAATATTTTATTTTATACATTTTTCTTTCATTTTATTATTTATTTTATCATATACTTTTGAGAAAAATTCTTCTTCTGATATTAACTCTCACCTTTCCATAGCTTCATGAGAATCCTCTATTTTCTGTATTTCTTCAAAACTGTATCCCTTTTCTTGAAAGAGTTTTCTTTCTTCTTGTGTTAACATATTTTTATATTAAAATATAATATCTATAATATACTGATATTCTCTTAATAATCAAGAAAAAAAACTAATTTTTGTTAAAAAGTATTTAATTTTTAACAAATAATTTTTTGATTTTTTGAAATGTTTTTTATAATGATATAAATATTTAATAATATATAAAATTATGAAAGCCATAATACTAGCAGCTTGAGAATGAACTCGTTTAAAACCACTGACTAATACTACCCCAAAACCACTTATAAAAATACAATGAAAAACTATTATAGAACACAATCTGGAAAGTATTTATAAGTATGTTTCAGAAATAATTATTGTAGTAAAATATAAGCAAGATTTAATTGAAGAGGTAATATGACATGAATACAAATGAGTAAAAATAATTTATTCAACACAAGGGTTAGAAAAATGAACTTGAGCAGCATTAAAAGGTATTGTATCTGATATAGATCTTTTTGTTATAAATTGAGATAGTATATTTGCAAAAAAAGACCTAGAAAAATTATTAAAACACCCTGGTTACTGAGTACTTGTAAAAAAAGTAGAGGAACCATCTAAATATTGAATTTTTGAACTAGATTTAGAAAACAATATAAAAAATATAACTGAAAAACCTCAAAAGTATGTTTGAGATCTAGCTAACTTATGAGTTTATAAATTTGATCCAAAAATACTTGATATAGTAGAAAAAATACCTAAGTCTATTAGATGAGAATTTGAATTAACTGATGCAATTAATGAATTTGTAAAGACTTTTCCCCTAAAACCATTTGAAATAGAAGATGAGTTTATTGATATATGATTTGCCCCTGATATTTTAACAGCAAACTCACATTTTTTAAACAAATTAACAAAATCTAAGATAAACTGAGAAGTTGAAGAGTGAGTTGTTATTAAATGAAATATAGTTCTAGAAAAATGAGCTATTTTGAAAAGCTGAACATATATAGAATGAAACTGTTATATATGAAAAGACTCTAGTATTTGACCAAATACATACCTAAGATGAAACACTACTATTTGAGAGTGATGTAAAATTTGAAATGCTGTTGAGATAAAAAACTCTAGTATATGAGACAAAACTAATGTAGCTCACCTAAGCTATATATGAGACTCTATTCTATGAAATAATATAAATATAGGTGGTGGATTTATCACTGCTAACCTAAGACATGATAAAGCTAATATAAAAATACCTGTTAAATGAATTCTAACAGATACTGGTACCCATAAATTTTGAATTATTATGTGAGATAATACAAAAACTGGTATTAACTGTTCTTCTATGCCTTGAAGAGTTATAGAAAATAACAGCTTAATAAATCCTTGAACTGAGATAAAATAAAAAAAGAACAAATTTTTAAAAATTTGTTCTTTTTTTATTTTTTGCAACTCTTTTGTAATTATACAACAGAAACATAAGTATCTTTGTATACTCTACCATCATATCTAGTTCTTTTCTTTTCAGAAAAAGTAACTGTTCAATCTGTAGTAGCGAAAAGAGTGAAATCTTTTCATTGTGAAACACCTTCAGCTGGCCAGTATTTATTACCTTTTTGTCTAATAATAATATTACCAGAAGCAGCTTTTTGTCCACCGAATAATTTTACACCAAGTCTTTTGGCGTTACTATCTCTACCATTATTAGTAGATCATTGAGCTTTCTTGTGAGCCATTTTTTAAAAAGTTAAGTAAATAATGAATTTTAAATTTATCTTTTAGTAGCAAATCTAGCAAATGCTTTATTAGCTTCTGCCATTTTATAAACTTCTAATTTTTTCTTGTAAGCAGCACCGCTTTCATTAGCAGCTTCAATTAATTCTAAAGCTAAAAATTTAGCAAATGAAGCACCTTTTTTACTTCTAGCAGCATCAATTAACCACTTAGCAGCTAAAAATAATTGTCTTTTAGGTCTTACCTCTTGAGGTACTTGGAAAATAGATCCTCATACTCTTTTTGGTCTTACTTCAATTTTTGGTACGATATTTTCAATAGCTTTATCAAAAACTGCTTTTGGATTTTTTTGACCTTTTGCTTTTATTTCTTCAAAAGTATCATCCATTATTTTTTTAGCTAAACTTTTTTTACCGTCTAACATTATATAGTTAACAAACTTGTCCATCATAGACATTTCTTGGTTCATTTTCATTTTGTAACAATTAATAAATAATTTTTTGCGGTTTTTTTCAGTAATTGTTAAACTTACTCCGCATTAATTTTTGACTATTTTGGTTTTTTAGCACCATATAGTGATCTACCTTGTTTTCTGTTTTGTACTCCTTCACAGTCTAGTACTCATCTTACAACATGGTATCTTACTCATGGTAAATCTTTTACTCTACCACCTCTAATAGCAACAACAGAGTGTTCTTGTAAGTTATGCCCTTCTCATCCGATATAAGCATTAACTTCCATACCATTAGTTAGTCTAACTCTTGCAACTTTTCTTAAGGCAGAGTTTGGTTTTTTTGGTGTCATAGTTGTAACTTTAACACACACACCTCTTTTTTGAGGACATCATCCAGGAATAGTTGATTGAGTTTTCTTAATTGAATTCTTAATCATTTGTAATGCTGGTGATTTACTCTTAGTAGAAGGAGTTTTTCTCTTTCTCTTAATTAATTGGTTAATAGTAGGCATTTTTTAGGTAATTAATAATTAATAAAAAAGTATAACAATTATCTTTTTGACCATTGCATAGCTTTTCTCGCTTTATGTCTACCTGGTTTCTTTCTTTCAACTTTTCTAGCATCACGAGTTAATAACCCAGCAGCTTTTAAGATTTTTTTAAATCCTTCATCTGAAGATGATAAAGCTCTAGATAACCCGTGTCTAATTGCTTCAGCTTGTGCTGAAATACCTGAACCAGATATAGCAACTTCAAAGTAAAAATTATCTTTTACTTTACAGATTTTTAATGGAGAATAAATAATATCAAATAAATCTGATCTAGTTATATATTCAGAAATTTCTTTTCCATTAACCATGTCCTTTCCTTTTCACTCAAATAATTTTACTTGAGCAGAAGCTGTTTTTCTTTTTCAAATAGTATAAGTATATTTAGACATAACAATTTATTATTTTATAAGTTCTGGTTTTTGAGCAACATAAGTATGTTCATCTCAAGTAAATAATTTTAATCTAGATAACATTGATGGTCTTAGTTTGTTTTTTGGTAACATACCTCTTACAGCAAATTCTAATGCTTTAGTAGGTTTTTTCTCTAGTAAATCTTCTAAAGAAATTTCTTTAAGACCTCATAAGTAACCTGTATGTGAATAATATTTTTTATCTGTTAATTTTTTTCAAGTAACATCAAATTTATCACAGTTAGTTACTACAACATAGTCTCCGTTATCTAAGTGAGGTACAAATGATGCTTTGTTTTTTCATTTAAGTACAACAGCAATCCTATTTGCTAATCTACCTAATGTTTTTCCTTTTGCATCAATTATATACCATTTTCTTTCGTCACCTTTTATTTGACTAGGAGTAATTGTTTTCATAATTTATGTAAATTCTAATTTAAATTAAACTAATTCTAATTTTACTATTTTAGCATTATCACCATCTCTTAATTTGATAGCTGTACTTCTAGTAAAACCTGAAGTTTTATTCCCTTTATATTTAGGAGCAACATTTTTGAATAATTCAAGTGATGCTTCTTTTGTGTATAGATATTTCATAGCATATCTAATTGCATTCATCTCATCTTTTTTATTTACAATATTGATTAATTTATCAATTTTAGGTACTATTAATGCAGCTTTTTTTTCTGTTGTTTTAATAGACTTATGTAGAAAAAAAGATGTTAGTAAGTTTCTTTCCATAGCATTTCTATGAGAAAAGCTTTTGTTATTAAACTTTAGATGTTTTCTAACTCTATGTCTCATTTTGTATAAGTATTAAATTTTAAGTTTTTTTATTAATCATCTCATAATAATTTCATACCTCTTTCTTCAAGTGCTGCTCTTATTTCAACCATTGCTTTTTTACCAAATCATTTGATAGATGAAAGCTTAGTTTCAGTACACTTAGTTAATTTTTCAATTGAAAGGATATCTCAATTAATTAATGCATTAAGTGTTCTAGGTGATAATCACATTACTTCGATTGGAGTATATGTTTCTTTTTCTAATTCAACTTCTACTACTTCTTTTTCTTTACTTATTAAATCTTTAACATCTGATATAAATTGTCATTCTATTTGTAGAGCCTCTTCATTAAATAGTGAGAAGTATGATGTTAACATATCTCAAGAAAATTTTATTGCATCAACTGGAGTTATTACTCCATTTGTAGTAACAACCATTTCTAAAGAATCTAGGTTAGTCATTTCTCAAAATCTTGTTTGATCAACAGTGTATTTTACATTAACAACTGGTGAAAAGTTTGCATCTACTAATAAAACTTCAACATCTTCTTCTTTTTCTTTTAGCTCTTCAATAGCTAAATATCAAACTGATTTATGGACTCTAATATCTATATCTAATTCTAATCAATCTTTATCTATTTCTGTTATATATAGATCTGGGTTTAATATCTCAACTCATGCTGGAGCTTGAATATCTCAAGCAGTAACTGGTCCAGATGTAGATTTAGATAATTTTAACCATGTATCTCATGTATCAACTTTTGATACTATTAGTCATTTTAAATTTAATATAATATCAATTATACTATCTTTTACTCAAGGTAATGTTGAATATTCATGACTTACACCCTTTACTTTTATTCCAGTAACTCTTGTTCCAGGTATAGAAGATAATAAAATTCTTCTCATCGAGTTACCAACTGTAACACCAAATCATTTTGGTAGTGGTCATATAACAAAAGATGATGTATTAGCATCTATGTCTTTTTGTACAATTTTTGGAACTCAAATTGTATTGTGTATAATATGCATTTTAATAAATGATTACAAAAATAATTAAACTATTTAGAATAAAATTCTACTATTTTTTGGATATCAATTATTTGCTCAAAATCATCTTTAGTAGGTAAAGCTATAATTTTTATTGTTAATTTTTTAGAATCAACTTCTATCCATTTACATCCAGAAACCTTAGCTTTATTTTGTTTACTGAATTCTTCTAACTCTTCTAATAAAGATTTATATAATGGACTTTCTTTTAGTTTGTCTCTAAGAGATATAACATCTCATACTTTTACAGAGATAGATGGAACATCTACTTTAACTCCATTAAGTGTAAAGTGAGCATGGCTCACAAATTGTCTAGATTGCATTCTTGTTCTAGCAAAATTAGCTCTGTAAACAACATTATCTAATCTTAATTCGATTAGTTTTAACATTTTTTCTCATGTAGTTCACGCAGCTGTAGACTTTTGTGCTTTTTTGAAGTAAGATACAAATTGTTTTTCAGATAATTGAAACATTCTTTTAGCTAGTTGTTTCTTTCTTAATTGAGTACCATATTCAGATGATTTTCTTGTTCTTAAAGGAGCTCTTCCTTTATTTAAATCATATTTTTCAGTACCGAATAAGTTTATACCTTCTCTTCTACAAAGCTTTTTCTTTGGTCAAGTATACCTCATTTTAAAATAATAATTAATAAATAATAATTCAATTAATGATTAATGTTTTATAATGTTTTTCAACAATTATTCACTATTCATTATTATATTAAAGTTTTCTTACTTTCTTTTTTCTACATCAGTTGTGTGGAACTGGTGTGATATCGAAAATAGCTTTTATATCTACACCTCCTGTTAGTAATCATCTGATTGCTTGTTCTCTTCCGATTCCTATTCATTTAACATATACATCAACTGTTTCCATTGAGTGTAGTGTTTTAGCTTTCTCTACAGCTTGTTCAGCTGTCATTTGAGCTGCATATGGAGTAGCTTCTCTAGCTCCTTTAAACCCTGCAGATCAACCTGATCCCCATGTTAACACATTACCTTTATCATCTGTAATACTAACAATAGTATTATTAAAAGATGCCATAATGTGAGCTTGACCATGTGGAATTATTTGTCTAGTCTTTTTACTCTTTTTTACAGTAGTTTTAGCCATAATTAAAATAAATATTTATAAAGTATTAACAAATATCTAATAGATACTTACTATTTTTTCTTACCAGCAATAGCTGTAGACTTACCTTTTCTAGTTCTAGCATTAGTTTTGGTATTTTGTCCTCTAACTGGTAATCTTTTTCTATGTCTTTGACCTCTGTAACAATTAATATCTTGTAATCTTTTAATATTACCAGTAATTAATCTTCTAAGATCTCATTCAACAACGTAATTTTCTTTTATTTCATCTCTGATTTTATCTAAATCAGTTTCTGAAATAGTTTCTATTTTAGTTGTTTTTTCTATTCCAACTTTTGCTAATATATTGTTAGCAGCAGTTCTTCATATACCATATATGTAAGTTAATGCTATTTCAGCATGCTTTCCATTTGGTAAATTTACTCAAGCAATTCTTGCCATATTAATTTAATTAATAATGTAAATATTAATAAAGGTTAATTAACCTTGTCTTTGTTTATGTTTTGCCGTTTTACAGATAACTCTAACAATCCCTTTTCTTTTAACAACTTTACAGTTACCGCAAATTGGTTTAACAGAAGCTCTAACTTTCATAATAGTTAAAAATATTAATAAAAATAAACACTTTAAAATTTATTTTTAAAGTAAAATTATTTTTGTCTGAAGATTATTCTTCACTTAGTTAGATCATATGGTGATAATTCTACTATAACCTTATCTCACTCTATAAGCTTTATAAAATTATTTCTCATCTTCCCACTTAAGTAACCTTGAATAATTCCTCATCAAAACTCTTCTGGTAATTGAATATCAAAAACCAGGCCAGGTAGAGCCTTCATTATAGTTCACTCTACCTCTATTTTATCTTGTTTATTTGACATAAATAAAGTCGATTAAAATTAGAAAGTGCCGTGATTATATAGAAAAATCAACTAAATGCAAATCTTTTTTTATAAAAAGTCACTTTTATTGTTAAAAAAGCAAAAAAACTCAAGAGTTAACTTGAGTTTTTATCACCTTTTTTCTATTATTTTTTTAATTTTTTCTAATAATTCTGGATTTTTCTCTGCTAAGCTTTTTATAGAAAATCATAATATAGTTATTAATTCTACATTATCCAGTGCTGTTGCTGTAGCCATTCTTTTATTTGTTTCTCAAAACAAAGCCATTTCTCATATAATTCATCCTTGTCATACTACTCATATCATTTTTTTCTCACCATTTGTAATAGTTGATACTTCCAAACTTCCCTTTTTTACAAAATACATTGAATTAGCTTCATCTTTTTCATTAAATAGCTTTTCTCATGAGCTTAATTTTTTATCTTGACAAAACATTTCTAAATTACTTTTTTCAGCTTCACTTAGGCTTGAAAATATTTCTAACTGATCTAATTTAGACATTATTATTTATTATAATATAAAATTATTTTTGAATTTCTATTTTATATACACTTAAAGCATCTCATAATTCTACTTTTATTTTTGTTTTTAGTTTGATTCAACATTCTATTGGTCATTCTAATTCTTTTACTTCTAAAGTTCAGCTTTTTAATGAATCAACTGTTCATACTCAAACTTTCTTTTTATTTCTTAATATTCTTACAAGTGCCTTATTTTCTATCTTAGTATCTTCTGGAATTTGTAATCATACAATCATAAAATCTTTTCCTGTAAAGAAAACTCCAGCAACTTTTGCCTGAGTTAACTCTATTTCTACTTCTTTTGGATCAAGCATTCAAGTTATTATCTTTTCTATTCTTTCTGTTATATGATAGATTATATCACTACTTATATATTCTACTCATGATGATTCTAAAGTATTTTTAGCTGTTGGTAATACTCATACATTAAATCATACAAGTATAGCTTCACTTCATTGTCCCATTAATATATCTCATTCTGTAATAGCACCTACTCAAGCATGTATTACTTGAACTGTTGTCTCTGGTGTTGATAATTTTAATAAAGATCATTTAATTGCTTCAAGTGAACCATTAGTATCAGCTTTTAATATAATTTTTAATTGTTTAAGACTACCTGCTTTAATTTTTGACATAAGTAAAGCAAGTGATGATTGCCCTTCTCTTTTTTGTTTTTCTAGTATAGTTCTATAATCTTCTACTTTTTGTTTAGCAACTTCACCTGATTTTACTATTTGCATAATATCACCTCAGTTTACTACTTTGTCTAGTCATACTATCAATATTGGTTCTCAAGGTAGAGCTTTTTTAATAGAGTGATTTTTATAATCTTTTAATACTTTTATTTTTCACATAGAGTCTTGACATACCATATGATCTCACATATTTACTGTTCAAGTATTAACAAGTACTGTTGCTACTGGTCATAATTTATGATCTAGGTGTGATTCAATAATTGTAGCTATTCATCTTCTATCTGGATTAGCTTTTAATTCTTGCATTTCAGCTACAAGTAATATTATTTCTAATAAATCATTTATTCAGAAACCTGTATGTGCTGAAACTGGTACCATTGGAGTATCTCCTCCCCAATCTTCTGGTGTTAATCAATGTTCTGCTAATTGTCATTTTACATGATCAGGATTAGCTCATTGTTTATCCATTTTATTTATAGCTACTATTACAGGTATTCATGCTTCTCTTGCATGGTTTATTGATTCTATTGTTTGTGGTTTTACTCATTCATCAGCAGCAACTACTAAAATAGCTATATCTGTTGATTTAGCTCACCTTGCTCTCATCACTGTAAATGCTTCATGTCATGGTGTATCTAAAAATGTAATTTTTCAAGCTTCCATTTCTACTTGGTATGCTCAGATACTTTGAGTTATTCCTCATGCTTCTCCTGATGCTACTTTTGCTTGTCTTATATGATCAAGTAATGATGTTTTACCATGATCTACATGTCACATTATAGATATAACTGGTGATCTTGCTTGTAATTTTGAACTATCTTCTTCTTTTATTAGGTCTGTAACATCTCAAGCTATTATATCTTCAACACTTGCTCATTTAGAACTATCTTTTTCTAAAGTCACTTCAAAGGCTTCAGCTACTATAGAAGCTGAATCAAAGTCTATTTTTGAATTAATATTAACCATCATACCATTTTTCATGAACTCTGCCATTAATTGTGGTAACATTACTCAAATTTTTTCTGATAATTCTTTTAGTGATAATATTTCTGGAACTACTACTGTTTCTCATTTTTTTTCTACAAGATTTTGTTTAATATCTTCTACTTTTTTCTCTTGTTTTTTATGTGTTTTATTTGATCTAACAAATGTATTTTCTTCTCTTCTATTAAAATCAACTTTTCATCTTGTTTTTCTTTGTCCTGCTAGTTTTGATTTTTTTAATCTTTCTTCTTTATCATAACTTTTTTTATTATTATTGTTTTGAGCTGGTTTATTATCATTAAATCTCTTTTTATCTTGTCCTTGACCTTGTCATCTAATTTTAAATTTTACTTCAGCTTTTTTAGCATCATCTTTTTTATCTTGGTCTGTTCTTTTTTTAACAGTTATTTTTTTTCTATTATTAAACTGGTTATTTCTATTGTTAAATGTTTTTCCTTTTTTATTAAATGTTTTTTTTCATTCTTCCCCATTGTTTTTTCTAACAAATTTTTTAGCAGGAGTTTTTCCTTCTACTACTTCTATTTTTTGTATAATTTTTTTTGGTTTTATTACTTTTCTCCCTTCTGTTTTTTTCTCATCCTTTTTAACAACTTTAGTTTCTTCTAAAGCTGGTGTAGGTTTTTTCACCTTTATTTTCTTTTTTATTATTCTAGTTTTTTTAGCTTGATTCTCTGTTTTTTTATTCCCAGAGTCTATTTGTGAATAATAATCATCTACTATTTTTTTATCTGCCATTTATTGAAAAAGTTTAAGTTATTTGTTAAATAAAGAAAAATTCTTTGCATGATGATATAGATTTTTTCTTCAAAGTCAAATTATTGTTTATTTTTAGGGATTTTTACAAAAAAATAAAAGCAATTTAAATTGCTTTTATTTTTTTGTTTTTATTCTGCATCACATGCATACATTGCACTTTGTACATCTAATGAATAAGTTCAAGCAGCTAGTACTTTTTTATAAATACTACTTACTCAACTTGCATTACTTTCAGAAAAGTAATGTTCTCAAGATGATACATTCTCCCATCAAGTTAAATCTACTGTATCCCGAGCTTCTGAACGTAATAGATAACATGTTGTAGATTTATCTAAAGTAAGACTTACATTAGTTCAATTT
>CAYFPB010000019.1:0-17419 GCA_964344895.1 uncultured Candidatus Peribacteria bacterium
AAAAGCCCCGGATCTTTAGTCCGGGGTAGTAGAAAAATTAAAACTTATTTACTTAAAGATTACATTTTAGAAAATACGATTTGACTTTATATTAATACTAATTATAATTCTATAATTATTTTTATAATCAGTTATAAATTTTATGGAAAAATGAAAAGTGTTGAATATGCCTGTGATAAGAGAATCTCAAGAATTATCTTTGTCTAGTTCTAGTAAAGTAGAATTGGAATTATGTGAAACTCAGGAGTCAGTTAGAGATATATTAAGTAATCTAGTATCGGCTAATTCATTATTATCTGATGAAGCAAATAGTTTTTCAAAGAAAAATATTATTCTAAAAAGTGATGAAATAGTTAAAAAATATGATTTTTGACCACTTGGTAATTCTAAAGATTTTACATACTTATCATCTGTTATATCAATAGAAGAATTCTCTAAACATCCTGATAAATATTTTACTAAATTGACAAAATGATTTTGAAGTTTTCCTCTTGATTTTAATTTAAAAGAATTGTCAAAAAAATTTATAGGAACAATGGGCTTTGACTTTGAAGATTGATTAATTAGCTTTCAACAATCTGTGCTTTTTTGACATTGAGATCTAGCAGATTCTTTATCTAAAGCATTGAGAGATATATGAGTAAATCAAGCTTGAACAGATTGATATATCAAAATAGATATTCTTTCTTATTTAAAAAACTATGAAGCTTTTGTTGATTTTGTAAATTGAGAAATAGATGATGAAGATAATAAAGAACATGCTTTAAATAGTTTAAAATTAATTAAAATATTTTGTAATTCTATATTTTCAACTGTTACAAATATTTCAGTTGTTGAACCAAATATATTTTTTGCAGAAGAGTTAATATCTCATGAAGAATCAAAAAATATTCAAAGAGAATGATCAAAAAAAATTGATGAAATTAATCCATTTAAACCAAATAATATAGATGAACAACAAGCTTTTATAGAAATAGAAAAACTTTTATTATCAACTGCAAAATGACAAACAAATAGAGAAATAAATGAATTATTAAAAGTACAAAATCCTGAAGAATTTTTTAAGTTGGTAGATTTGATTGTAAATACACTTTTTTCAGATAAAAAATTTAGTAAATATTGGTTTCAAAAAGATGATAAATTATTAGATGATTTTGCTATAGATGAATTAATTGCTTTTTCTAGCTTTATTTCTAGATATATTATTGAAGAATATGAAAAACCTGATACATGAGTAGAAAATATTTTAAAATGATTTTCTACATCTAGTCTTTCTTGAAAATGTACAGATTTTACTGGTATGTCTTTACATATATTAAATCATTATTTTAAAGAAAAGTATCCTGAAAAATTTGAGAATATATACATTTGATATGATAGTCAAGTTATTTGAAATAGCTATAGACATAGTTATATAAAAGTATTTTGATATGATAAAAATTGAAAAATAAAGGCTACATTTATTGATCCAACAAAATTATCAGGAAACAAACTTGAAGACTTATTATTTGCAAGTGATATATATGATTCAATTAATTGATCAAATCTTCCACTTCAAATTACTAGATCAGCTGAGGATTTAATAATTAGTAAGGTTAATAAAGAAAGACAAAATCAAAGTATAGAAAAATCAAAAATAAACTTATTAGAAAGGTTAAAAAATACTTATAATTATATAAAAATAAATTGATTTTATGATTATATGGTTAAAGTTTGAAAAGAAGATAAATTATTATTATAAATATGAGCTTAGATAAATTAGAAATATTAGAACAAAGGATTTTTTCTCAAAAGTATCCAGAAAGTGTACAAAGCACTCTGGATAGTTTTAATTATGCAATAAATAATTTAGTTTCATGATTAGATCAAATAAACTTAGAATCAGATTTAGATGAATTATCTGAAAAAAAGCAAAGAGATATATATTCATATAAATGTTTATTAGTAGAAAAAACCATAGAAAAAAGGAAACAAGAGTATAGAAAAAGCCAATCTAATATTATGAATTCAACTAAGCTACCTTTATTTAAAGAATATAAAGATTATTTAAAAAAGAAATCATTACTTAGAAAGAGAAATATGAGATTCTATACTTTGCAGTTTCTTTTTTCTAGGTCAGAAGATTATAGAGAATTAAAAAAAGATTATATAAGTGATACAAAAGAGAATTCTTTACTTGATAAGATAGTATATGATGTTGATAAAGTTTCAGATACGTTATTATTACAATTATGATTTTTATGAGAAAAATATGAAAGTCTTTTAGTAAAGAAAAAAACAAAAAGAAAAAAGCTTGATAAACTAATGATAGATTTACAACTTACAGAATTAAAAATAAATGCAATATGATTATTGAAAGATTCTACTAAAACATGGAAAACAATAAAAATAGATAAGGTAAGATGATCAACAAGGCTTATGAAAATAGATTCTTTAGATCAGGCAGACTGAAAAATTATCTTAACTCAGACACCTGAAACACTTAAATCAACAACTAAAGAAGCAGATATTAAGAAAACTATATCAGTATTTGATAATTTATATGTATATTATAGATCACAAATTTATACTATTAAAAATATTGAAGAAAAACAACAAGTATTAAGTGATCTAAAAAAGAAAGTAGAAGAATTAAAGGCTATTTATCCATCAAAATATGATGCTGAACCTAAAGAATTAGAGAAATATATTTTAGAAATAGAGAGAGTTTTAGAACCATATACATCTAGATATGAAAAAAATGTTAAAAGTTTTAGAATACAAAAAATAAAATTTAGAAATCCTAGAGCAGACATGGCTGTACTTGATTGAATAATAAATGATCTATCAGCATCTTTTAATAGTCTATCAATGAAAAAATGAAGTATTGATTGATTTGTAGATGTAATTAAAGAAATAATCGAAGAACAAAGAAATAAGCACATATTATTTAGAAAATCTTTTGCTTGAATTTTAGAGAATTTTGATCAAGATAAAATCAATGACTTAATAAAAGAAAATAGTAAGGAGCAAAATATAGAGTTTTGTAAACAAAATAAAAGAAACTTATCAAATATTAAAGGAGTGATAGAGAATTTTTTATCAACTTGATATTCTACATCTATGTCACCATTTAAGGAGTTTTATATTCTTTTATCAAATACTAAATGAACAATAACTCAGTCACTTAACAATAATGATTGATTAACAATTGTTAGAAAACTATTAAGAATACATTTAGAGTCAAAACTGAAAAGGTATGAAATGTTTAGATATAATTTTGAAAATGATTATAAATTAAATAATATAAAAAATACTTCAGAAAATAGAGAGTATATTTTAATGATAAGATATAGGTTAGAAAAATATAGAGATTATTTAAGAGAGAAAGATTTTTTAGAAAATATAGAGATTTATTGAGATACCAATAAGAGGTTTTTGCTTGCTATAAAACAGATAAGTGATATGATAGTAAAAATAGATAAAGGTGAAGAATTGTTTTAACCATTATAAACTATGATACATGATGTAATAATTGTTTGAGCAGGAGCAGCAGGACTCTTTGCTTGAATAAATTTAGATAAAAAATTAAATAAGCTTATACTTGAAAAAACTGATAAGCCTTGAGTAAAGGTACTTCTTTCTTGAGGAGAAAGAGCAAATATCTCAAATATGGATATAGAACCAGAAAGAGATTATTTTTCTCAGAATAAAAAGTTTTTACTAAGTGTGTTTTCTCGTTATAACCAGTGGGATATAATGAGTTTTTTTTCTTGACTATGAATAGAAATAGTAGAAGAAGACAGAGGAAGACTTATATTAAAAAGCTGAGATAGTAGGGAGTTACTTGATGCTCTATTAAAACAAACAAAGAAAAACAATTGTGAAATCAAGTTAAATAGTGATGTAAAAATAATAGAAAAAAAAGATGATTTTTTTGAGATAGAAACAAAAGAAAATAAAAAATATATAACAAAAAATATAATAGTTTCAAGTTGATGAAAGAGCTTTTTTCATGTATGAACAACAGGAGAGTGATACAGTATTGCAGAGAAACTATGAATAAATGTAGTAACTCCATATAGGACTTTATGTTGACTATCAACAAAAATGAATTTATCAGAAATCAGCTGAGTAAGCTCAGATGTTAAGCTTGTATTAAAAGATAAAAATAACAAAAAAACTATATACGAGGAAAATTGACCAATACTATTTACCCACTTTTGAGTCAGCTGACCAATAATCCATAATGCATCAAATGCTATTTGAGAATATTTAAATAGTATAACCCCCTCTGTCTTTCAGACATCTCCCCCTTGTCAAGGGGAGAATATTAATGAATCATTTGAAAAGTATATTTTAGATAACTTAAGTATTGATATAACATTTGATATAAATAAAACACCAAAAAGACTAATAAAGTTTTTTGAATTAACTAATAAAGTTCCCCCTCATGGAGGGGGATGCCCTTTAGGGCAGGGGGAGACAATTAACTTACAACTACAAAACTGGAGATCATGGAAGGAAGCAAAGGCTACCTGATGATGAATTGATACTTGAGAACTGGATAATAATATGCAATCAAAAAAATATCCTTGATTATATTTCATATGAGAAGTAGTAGATGTAACCTGAAAAACATGATGATATAATCTTCAGTGGGCATGGAGTAGTGCTTATGTTTGTAGTGAAGGTATTGAAAATATATAAAAATTCTTTACAAAAATAGAATAATCTCTATTATGATTGTAATAGATTGTAAATATAATAAACATGAAAAAAATAATAACATGAATAAAACCAACAGGTGATTGAATGCATATAGGGAATTATATGTGAGCATTTAAACCATTTTTAGAACAAGCAGAAGGGAAAAAAGCTTATATATTTATAGCAGATTATCACTCTTTAACAAGTGTACATGATGCTGAAACTTTGAGAAAAAATAAACTAAGATTGTTAAAAGAATACTTTGCTCTTTTACCAGAAAATACTCAGATAGTAGTTTTTGAACAATCAAAAATAAAAAGAATAAATGATATAACATGGATGTTAAACAGTGTAACTCCACTAAGTTTAATGCTAAGAGCTCATGCGTTTAAGGATAGCCAAAACAAAAATAGTGAGATAAACATGGCAGTTTTTAATTATCCTATATTAATGACAAGTGATATAATAACATATGATATTGATTTGGTGCCAGTATGAAAAGATCAAATCCAACATATGGAATTTGCAAGATACATAGCTTGAAATTTTAATAAAACATATAAAACAGAGTTATTTAAACTACCTGATGCTCATGTAGAAGAACAAGTACAAACAATACCATGAACAGATGGTAGAAAAATGAGTAAAAGCTATGATAATTTCATCTGAGTATTTGATGATGAGAAAAAATTAAAGAAAAAAATAATGTCAATTGTTACTTGAAGTGAATGATTAGAAGATCTAAAAGATCCAGAAAACTGTAATATATTTGCTTTAATAAAATTATTTGCAAATAAAGAAAAACAAGATGAAATAGCAGCAAAATATAGGGCAGGTTGATATTGATACTGACATGCAAAATTAGAACTACTTGATATTATTTTAGAATACTTTAAAGAAGCTAGAGCTAGATTTGCAAGTTTTGAAAATGATATGAGTTATATAGAAAAAAAACTAGAAGAGTGAAATAAAATAGCAAACGAAATGGCTGATAAAAAATATAAACAAATGTTAAAAACAGTAGGATTATAAGACTACCCCCTAACCCCCTCCTTATTAAGGAGGGGGAATTTTTTGTTTTTTTAAAGGAAATATGTTAAAATAAATAATAAGTTAAATTATATTTTAAAAATTATATTATTATGAGTAATATTAATAGTCCAAGCTTCATTTCTACTTCGAATTTAAATAAAGGGATACTTCTTGCTAATATGTTTACACCAGAAGAACTTTTTAAAAATGAAAAATTAAAAAAATTATTATGAAAAGATTTTGATAGTTTAGTATATACTATAAAAAAAGAAAGAGAAGAGTTAGAAAAAACTAACAGTAAAACTTTAAAACAATTAAGAGATGAATATATAAATGAATTAGTAAAAACATTTGAAGAAAAAATGGAACAATTAGATTTTGATTCTAAAACTTTTGCTTGAGAAGCAAAAACTGAATTAAGTAAACTTAAGGCTAAGATTGAATGAGTAGTTGATAAAGATAGTTTAGAATGAAAAAAAAGGGCAGTTATTGAGTTGATGTTTACAGAAGAATGGGATCTAGGTTCTGATTTTAATGATGAGCCATTTTATGTAGAAGATGGTGAGTTAAAAACTTGATTTGAACCAGTCTCATGATTATTAAAATTATTACTACCTATATGATTTTTTATGTGAAATAGTGAAGTAATAGATTGATTAGAAAATCCAGAAAAAGTTAGAGATAACTTGAATCAAGCATATAGATGAGTAAGAGATTTAATAGAAAAATCAGAGTGAGATATGAAAAAATATGTGTGAATATTATATGATATTGTTAATAATCCAGAAAATATAATAAAATATAAAGATGAATTATGAAATCAACCTTGGTATAATGACTATTTAGATAGAGTAAATTAAAACTAATAAGTATTAAAAATTTAAAAATATATGAATTTTAATTTTAAAGAATATATTCCATTTTTAGAATGGTTACCAAAATTACTTGATAGAAAAATACTTTTATCTGATATTATTGCAGGTATAACAGTAGCATTAATATTAGTGCCACAGTCAATGGCATATGCAGGGCTTGCTTGATTACCTTTAGAAGTATGATTATATACAGCATTTATTCCTTTAATAATTGCTGGACTTTTTGGCTCTTCATATCAAATGTCAACATGACCAGTAACAATTGTATCACTTATGACAGCAGCTGCTTTAGAACCACTTGCTATAAGTAGTGTAGAATGATATGTAGTGTTTGCTTCTATGCTTGCTTTGATAACATGATTGTTTTATTTACTTTTATGAGCTCTAAAGTTAGGTATACTTGTAGATTTTTTATCTCATCCTGTGATAACAGGTTTTACTAATGCTATAGCAATAATAACCATAGTATCACAACTACCTAAATTATTTTGAGTAAGTGTAGAAAAGACATGAGACTTTTTCACTTATATAGCTAATATTTTTGAATCAATAATAAATTTTACTCACATGCCAACTTTAGTTTTTTGAGTCTCAGCATTGGTATTTATGTATATTTTAGCAAAGCTTGCTCCTAGAGTTCCTAGAATATTATTTTTACTTGTTTTTTCTATACTTATATCATTTTTTATAAAAGATTTAAATTTGTGAGTAGCTATTGTATGAAATATAAGTAATAGTTTACCTGATTTTAGTTTACCATTTTTAAGTGAATATGTAGTTTGAACACTTACAGTTGATCAATTTATATCACTTACAACAATGGCTGTAATTATTTGACTTATAGGTTTTACTGAGTCAATAAGTGTAGCTAAATTTGTATCAACTCAAACAAAACAAAGACTTAGACCAAATAGAGAACTTGTATGACAAGGGTTTGCAAATATATCTTCTTGAGTATTTTGAGGTTTTTGAGTAGCTTGAAGTTTTTCAAAAACTGCTGTAAATTTAAGAAGTGGAGCTAAGACAGGTTTTTCATCTGTAGTAGCTTGAATTATTGTCTGAATTACTATAGTCTTTTTAACACCATACCTATATTATTTACCAAATGCTATCCTAGCAGCAATAATTATTTTTGCTGTGTCACATTTAATTAAAATAAAGCCAATAATACATGCTTTTAATAGTGATAAATATGAATGATCCATTGCGATAATAACATTTGTTTTTACTTTAATTCTAAGTCCAAAAGTTGAGATTTGAATTATTATTTGAGTGTTTTTATCTTTAGTAGTATTTATATATCGTTCAATGAGACCAAAGCTAGCTGAAGTTTCTATGTACAAAGATGGAGTACTTAGAGATAGTGATTTATTTTGATTAAAAGAAAGTCGTGATGTAAGTATTTTGAGGTTTGATCATAACCTATACTTTGCTAATGCATGACACTTTGAACAATCAGTTTTAGATCATATATCAGAAAAAGAAAAACTTAAATATATAGTTCTTGATATGGAGCTTGTTAATAATATAGATTATACAGGTCAAGAGACTTTAGAAACATTAATTTCTAGATTGGACAAAGCTGGAATAGATATTTTCTTAACAGATATAAGAGTAAATGTTATGGAAAAATTTTCTAAAACTTGATTTATAAAAAGAATATGAAAAGATAATGTATTTTTAAGTGTTGAAGATGCAATAGACAAAATAAAAGATAAGCACTGAAAAAAAATAGACTTAAAAGCTATAGAAGAATATAAACCTGATAAGGATAAAGAGCCAATACTTGAAAAGAAAGTAATAAAAAAGATAGAAAAAATAAGCTCATAAAAACTATATTGTATAATATAGTTTTTATTTGACTTTTTTTTAAAATATATTACTGTATAAAAGCTTATTGGTATTTCAATATAAACATTTTTTGGGAGAATTATTATGCAAGAAGCAGCTTTGTTAGAGAAACAAGAGGATAGAGTAGTAAATAGAGTTAAGCTAGATCATAAAGTTATGTCTAATAATATAAAAGATATTAGAGATAGAATGGATGATTATGTTGTAGGTCAAGGGGAAGCTAAAGATGCTTTATGTGCTGCTTTAGTTAGAGCTTTGAATTACAATCCTGATCAGACAAAACCTTTGGGGGCATTTATGTTTTTAGGTCCTAGTGGTGTTGGTAAAACAGAATTGGTTAGAGCTTTAGCTAGAATACTTTATTCTGATGATAACGTTGAGTTAGGTAATAGTAAAATTGATTGTAATTTATTTACTGAAGATCATGCTGTATCAGAATTATTAGGATCACCTTCTGGTTATGAAGGAGGTGATAATATACCATTATTAGCTGATACCTACATGTTTCAGCACTTTAAAGAAGCTAAAGTAGTACACCCTATATTAGAAGGATTTGAAGATTTTGGTATTTTACTCCTTGATGAAATAGAAAAAGCTCATTTTAAATTTTATGATATATTTTTAGGTATCATGGATTATGGTACTGTTAAATTAAGAAGAGGTAATGTTGATGGAGAAGCAAAGAAGAAAGGAGTAAACTTTTCAAAGGTTACAAATTTTAGAAATGTTTTGATTATAATGACATCAAATCTAGGTGCTGAAGAACTTTCTAAAAAAGCATCAGGTAAGAGTATAGCTATGGGCTTTCATCCATCAAAAAGTAATGAAATTTCAGTACCAAGAGAGTTTTATAAAGAAAAGTTAGAAGAATCTTTGTTTAGAACTGAGTTTTTGAAGAGACTTACAGATTATATTCCATTTAACTTTCTTACCAAGGTAGATTATTATACTATTTTGGAGATGCAGGTAAATAACAAGAATCATAAGATGGAAGATAAAGATATTGAGATATCATTATCTAAAAAGCTTAAATCACATTTTGTTAATAAGGCATTGAAAGGGAATATCGGAGGTAGAACTTTAGCTACTAACTTTGAAAATGAGATTGATACAGCTTTATCCAATCTTTTGGTAAATGGAGAAATATCAAAAAATGAGAATAGTTACAACAGAAGTATTAAGTTAATTGATTTTGATGTTGAAGATGATGAAGTGGTAACTTATGGAGTTTTTTCTAAATCAAAAACAGGAGAAAAACAAAAGAGGAAGAAAAAAATACGTAATTCAAGAAGAAAGTTGTGTAGTGATGAGGTTGTTGTATCTTTATATAATGAGTCTTTTTTGTTAACTCTTAGAGACCAGATAACTCCTAAAGTTTCTTATTTAAGATCTTTGTATATTTTTAAAGATGAATTATCAAAAGATTTTGAAAAGGAAATAGAAGAGCTTGAAATGGAACTCGAGGTTTGGGGATTAACAGAAACTGATTTTTTAATTATTAAAAGAGAAATTGTTTTAAATAAGTATGAAGATTTTCATGATTTTTATGCTGAGGTAGAAGGTGTCAGGTTATGGGGGGATAAACAGTTTTACAATACTTTTGATGGAAAAATAAGATATGTTGAAAAGTATGTTAGAAATTATTTTGACAAAAATAAGGACTCTAAATATTTGATTAGTGAAGGGGCTGGCACAATGGATGAACTGCTTGTTCCTATTATAGAGTTTGTTGAAAAAATGATTTCAAGGCAAGTGACTTTTGAAGAAGAAAATATTTTGATTTCTATTTTTCATAGAGAGTATATAAAACAGTATGAAAAACCACCAAAACAGTCTGAAGATAAGGTAGAAACTGAAGCTAAAGAACCAGAAGGAGCAAAACAAAAAACTAGTGCACTTAGAAAATTAGCAGAAGCTATTGATAAGAAAAGTACTACAAATGATGTAACAGTTAATTTTAATTTTTATTCTGATAGTAAGGAGAAAAAAACATTTAAGAATAGATTAAAAAAACTATTTAAAGATGATTTTGATCAAGTACTAGAGTCTGTTGATTTTGGACTTGAGAATAGTTATGATATCAAATCTATATTACTTGATGTTAAAAGTAAAATAGGTGATATTAGTGATAAGCAAAACTCTGTTTTAAAGAAGTTTATAAAAAAACAGAAAAAAAAGAAGGAGAAATAATGATAGCCCCCTGTAAAAAGGGGGTTTTTTAAAATGAAATATAATTGACAACAGTATTTAATTATATATAATATATAAAAATAATAATTTTTATTAAAGAAAAATGTATCAAAACTCTTTAGATGTATTTAATTCAGCATCTCAGGCTTTAGGAGGCCCAAGTAAAAAATCAATAAAACAGTGGATAACACATATAAATGATAAATGAATGATTGATCCTCACGAATTAATTTTTAAAAATGCTTTGTTAATGTTACTAAAAGACTATAAATCTATAGTTAGTGAAGTAATAGAAGAAGGTGAACAATTAAAGGATTATTATAAAAATGATGAACAAAAGAAAAAACTAAGAGAATATATAAAACTAAATAATAAAAAAATCTCTAATATATTTGAAATAGAATTAACAAATTATCAAGTAGCTAGTATAGATTTTTTAGCTAAAAATAGAGATAAAAATATTGCAATATTATTACCAACATGATATTGAAAAACAATTATTTCTTTTTATGAAATACTTTATTATTTAGAAAACTGACAAAAAGTAATTTTTGCTGCGCCAACAAAGACATTAGTATCTCAACAATATGAAGATTTTTTAATATTTTTAAATAGTGTTTGAAAAATAGAGTTAATAAATTATTTAGAACATCAAAAAACAAAAAAGGATTTAAAAAATGATACAAATATAGTATTTACAACCAATCATAGAGCAGAAAAACTTTGCAAGGATTGATTTTTAAGTAAGAATGACTTAATGGTTATAGATGAAGTCCATATTTGAGAATGAAAAGAATGAAGTAATAAGAAAAACTTGTATCCTATTTATAGTTCTGCTGAAATATTAAATAAACAAAGTACAAGAATTATATGACTTACAGCTACTACAATTAACAAAGAGTTATTAAAAGAAAAGCTAGGAATAGATGAATTTTATTATGCAGGGAAAAAGGAATATTTTATACCAAAAAATAGACATATTTTAGCTTTAGAAGAAGATGATAGTTTTAAAGAAATAAAAACTATGATAGATGAAAATATTATTTTGTTTTCAGCAGTGTTAAGAAGGTTTTTATTGGATAATGATGAGTTTATAAAAGAAGAAATAGAAATATTTGCAGAAAATAATATATTGAAATCAAATTTCCTAGATACTACAAATAATCCAATATTAGAAAGGCTTATAGAAAAAATAGATAAAATAGAAAAGGGAAATAAATGAGAAAAAAGCAATTTTAAAAGAGTATTTAAAATTGCAAAACTTATACAGTTAAAAAAGATTTTAATAACTGAAAGTTATCCATCATTGATGGAATCATTAAAAAAATATCAAATAGAATCAGAATCAACATATGTATTTTATAAGAAAAATATGTGAGGATTTTTTCATATTATGTATACTTTAATTAAAAATAAGGTAAACAATCTAGAAAAACATCCAAAAGAAGAAAGGATGTGGGAAATAATTAAGGAAAATAAGAAAAAAAATAAAGCTACCCTAGTTTATGTAAATAATAAAACAACAGTAAAATGGTTTGTGAGACAAGCAAAAGCTTTAGGAATAAGGGCTAGTTATATAAAATCATCAAAAAATAACTCAGAGAAAATTATTAATGATTATAGTCTAAGATGAGTAAAAGAAAATAAATTTGATGTAGTTTTTATGACTTCAGTTGTAAAGTTGTGAATAAATTTTGATATTAACGAGTTTATCTTTTATCATAGACCAGATAATGAAAAAGATTTATTACAGTTAGAGTGAAGAGTTTGAAGGTATTCAAGAGATAATAATATCTATTATTTATATATAGAGTTTTTAACTTATCTTAGTAAACAGGAGAATAAAATAAAAAAATATATAAACTCAATAGAATTACCAAATGTAAAAATAGACAAAGCAAAAGAGTTGTTAATGGAAATGTTTGAACAATCTGAAAAAATAGCTGTAAATTGATTGGTAACATCAGTTTATTCAAAAAAATGAAATAGTTTTGATATACAAAAGTCAGATGATGAATTAAGTTCTGTTAATATTAAATTTTGACAAAAACAAAATACTGAATTGATTCAGAAAAATGAGTTTATTCATGCTAGATTTGTATTAACTAATCCAGAAATACTTACTTCAAAGAAAACATCTAAACCATATCTTAGGTTGCAGGCTTTTGATGCTTATTGAGCAAGTTTTGATTTGTTTATATTTTGATTTTATTTGGAATCAGAATTAAATAATTTTATAGAAAAATATGAATTAGATAATAAAAATGTATATGATTTAAAAGGGAAGTTTATTAAAGATGCTGTTGTATGTATAGATTTAGATGAACCAAATCTTTGAATAGTTAAGTTATGAGAGGAAGAATATGATAGGGATGATTACTTTTGATATAAATATAGAGAGTTTGATATGTTTTCTTGAGACTTAAGAGAAGATGAAGATATTATTTTACCAGATCATAGTTATTGACAAGAGGATATGTTTTTAGAGTGAGCTAAGGATACAAAACAAAGAAAAAAAAGAAAAAAGAAACTAAAGACAAATGAGGAAAAACAAATTCAAGAAGAAATGGATATATAATTATTAACACTATAGAAAATGGTTTATTATAGCTGTTTTCTTTTTTGTTTGTGAAAAAGTTTTACAAAGTTTTGACTTTTTACTTTATTTGAATAAAGTAAAAAATAACAAAAAACTTTAATTAACTAAAGTGATTTTATAATACTTTTTAACAGTTTTTAACAATGAAGAATAATGAATTGCAATATGAGTTTGATGATATATTAACTGTATTATCAAAAATAGATTCAAAAGATAGGCTTTTTGAGTTTTTGTTAGATTTAATGACTGAAAAAGAGATACTTGAATTTTCTAGGAGGTTTGAAGTTGCTAAAATGCTTGATTTAGGTATGTCCTATTCAAGGATTGAGAAAAAAACAGGAATGAGCTCTACTACTATTTCTAGAATATCAAAATCTCTAAACTCAGATAATATGTGATATAGAAATGCTTTAAATATCGGCCTATGATTATAGGATATTGACATATAGATTATTATTAATATAATATATGATATTAATATATAAATTATAGGATATGAAAAATTTAATTGGAAATTCTTTAAATATTTGAAATACTACTATTTCTAAGACAATACTAGCATGAGTACTTGCTTCAGTTATTAGTTCTACTTCAGTAAATGCATGAATTATTTTAAATGAACGTTTTTCAGAAGAAATTTTAGAAAGCTGTGATTTTAATAATGATTGAGTAATTAATTGAAAAAGTGATTATAAGGCTTGATTAGTAACAAAACAAGAGTCAAAAAAAGAAATAAAATGTATGTTAAGAGTTGAGGGTGAATTATTAGATAGTGAATTACAAAAATTAGAAAAAATTAAAAAATTATTAGATGTTAACTAGTTTTTTGCATTAATGTTATATATATGAAGAAAATATAGATCAAAAAAATAGCTTTTTAAAGCTATTTTTTAGTTTTTTCTTAAATATTTTATATCTAAACTTTCTCATTCAAATTCAAATATATCTGATGGTGATGTTTTTTCTAGTTTTTGAGATCATAAAAACTCAATTTTTTTATTGCTTAAGTAGTATCAAAATTCTTTTTCTACTTCCTCAGGGCTATAAAGCTCAGGATTATTACTTATATTTGCACTTGTTAAAAACATAGGTCAGTGTTTTTTTAGTAATTTTTTTTGTGTATTATTATGAGCAACTCTAAAAGCAAACTTTTTATAAATATCTCTATTTAAAAATTCATTATTTTCCTCATCAATATAATTTATCCATAATTTTAGGTGATCACAATCAGCAAGTACAGTAAAAGCTTTTTTATAATTTTTTAGAAAATCTATTTGTTCTAAGTTTAGATTTGTATTATTTTCTAGCCATTTGAAATCAGGAACTATTATAGCAAGAGCTTTTGATAAATCTCTTTTTTTTATTTTATATATTCTTTCATAAGATTTTGTGTCAGATATTGGACAGGCTATTCAATAACAAGTGTCTGTAGGTATTACATATATCATAATTAATTATTCTATTTATTAAAATTTCCCCCTTAATAAAGGGGGATGCCTTTAGGCAGGGGGATTACTTTATTGGATTAGATAATGGTATTCAGTTTTTTCTTGGATATTTTAAATGTGTTTTTGAGATTTTTTCTATAAAAACAATAGTTCTATCTTGTCATGCAAGGCTATAGTTTTTAATTTTTAGTATTTTAGCTCATAGTCTAGATAATGCTTTTTTAGCTGATTGAAGTTCTTCTTTATCATCTAGTTTGTATGCACAAAATATTCATCATACTTTTAGTAGTGGTATAACATATTCTAATAAAGTAGGGAAATATGCTGTAGCTCTACTTGTAACATAGTCAAATTGCTCTCTATAATTTGTATTTTGTCATATATCTTCAGCTCTTCAGTTTAGAGTTGAAACATTTTTTAATCATAATTTTTCACTAAACTCATCAATTGCTTTTAATTTTTTTCCTACTGAATCAATTCATGTAAAATTTGCATTAGGATTTACTATTGCAAGAGGAATTAAAGGGAATCATCATCCAGTTCACATATCAGCAATTTTTCATTCTAAGTCTACAAAAATATTTAACATTATAGAGTCTATAAAATGTTTTTCTATTATTCAATCTTCATCTCTGATAGCTGATAGATTTACTTGAGAATTTTTTTCTATAAATAGTTTCAAAAATTTTTCAAACTGTTCTAGTTCATTTTTTTCAAGTTCTATTTTATATTTTTTTAAAAAATCTTTCATTTTTTTGTATTTTATCTTAATTTATAGTATAATTTTATAGATATATTATAATTAATAATTGAAAATATGCAAAAGTATATTCACAAAATGAATAAATTACCAGAGCTTTTTGATAAACTTAAGTATGAGTCAAATCATTATGGTTCTTCCTATACTGCTATAATGTTTGATATAGCAGATGAATCTAAAATGAAAGATTTTTCAAAATTTTTATTAAAGCATTTAAGGATTTCAGATACTATTTTTATATATTCTGAGACTAAAATACTTGTTATTTTAGAGGAAACTACTATTAGGTGAGCTTTGATTTTAGATGAAAAGCTTAGAGAAAAAATAATAGAAAAAGGTCTTGGTTGTAAGTTTTATTGTTGAGCTGTACAATGAACTTTTATTGATGATCTAAAATCTCTTAAAGTAGCTTTAGAAAAAAGAATTGAAAAAGCAAAAAATACAAACTCAGATGAATGTGAGTTTGATTTATCTTATTTAGACTAATTTATTTAATTTTTGTATGTTAGAACTTTTTAGTTTTATTCCTAGTGTATATGCTTCTTGATGAGAAGCAGCTGTTCAAACAGGTGTTATTTCTATAAAATGAATAATATCTATTATTTGACTTGTTACATTATTTTTAATACTTGTTACAGAAAAAATAGACAAAACTATAGTTTCTATTTTGATAGCAGGTTTATTAGTGTTTTTACAAGTTTTTACTTCAGCTGACTCAGTTCATAGTTCTCAAGAGGTTGCTGCAGGGTTTATATACCATAATTTGGATATATTTTGATTTATTATCTGAATGATGATTATTACTTGATTGGTAGGTGATACTTGAATTTTTAATTACTTTGCAATTAAAATAGCTCAAAAGGTAAAAGCTAATCCTATAAAATTGTTTTTCATTTTTTGTTATATGGCATTTTTTATGACAGTTTTGATTAGTAATATTCCTACTATCATTATACTTGCACCAATAATTATACTTATAACTACAAAACTAGAATTACCTAGTTTACCTTATATTATTTGAATTATTACTTTTGCTAATCTAGGTTGAGCTGTAACTCCTATTAGTGATCCAACGACTTATTATCAGGCTACTACCTTATGATTTAGTTTTTTTGAAGTTGTAACTAATACTGGTCTTATAATGTTTACTGTAACTTTATCTTCATCACTATATTTATACTTAATTTTTAAAAAGGATTTCAAGATAAAGCCAAACTTTAATAAAATAAAAAGAATAAAAGCTTCTAGTTATTTAAAACACAAAAAAGAGATAATTATATCTACATCAATTTTGGTTTTAATAATCTGACTTGTTGTTTGTAAAGAATATATTTATAATACTACTCATATAAAATTTGATAATGGTACTATTACCTTATTTGGTGCATTTTTAGCTATACTTTTATTAAAACATGATGTTTCTACTGTATTAAGATCAAAGGTTGATTATGCTACATTATTTTTCTTTGCATGATTATTTATAGTTATTTGAGCATTAGAGCATAATTGAATTATTATTATGCTTTCTGATAAACTAATAGAATTAACATGAGGTAGTGAATGAATATTATTATTAATGATAACAATGTGATCTGCTATTTTATCAGTATTCATTGATAATGTACCATATAATATAGCTATGGTTAGTACTTTACAGCAATTTTTAGAATCATGAGTTATAGTCTGAGCTGCATGGTATGCATTAGCTTGGTGACTTAATTCTTGTACATCAATTGGTTGAGCTGGTTCACCAATCTGAGCTGCTTGTAATGTAATAGCATTATGAGAAGCAGAAAAAAACTGATTACTTATTAGATTTGTTAAATACTTAATGATCTGAGTACCTCTTGTTATTATCAATTCATTTATAGCATTTACAATGTTATACTTCATGTATCTATACTAAAAAAGTCTAATTTTAATGTCAACGTTAAGTTAAAATGTCCCTATTTCAGTTAAAGTAGAAATGTCCCTT
>CAYFPB010000020.1:0-17327 GCA_964344895.1 uncultured Candidatus Peribacteria bacterium
ATTTTGATTATGACTAGAAGAATCAATAAATAAAGTAGAAGAAATCTTAAAAATAAATAAAAATTTTAATTTTGATGGTTTAACTGAATTAAGGAAGGTTTATTGAGAAGAATTAAGTATAGAAGAAGTGATAGAACTCTTAAAAATAGATAAAAATTTACTTTATAGATTAATAGATATATGAAAATTTTGATTATTATTAAAAGAATTAAGTATAAAAAAAGTGATAAAAATCTTAAAAATAAATAAAAATTTTAATTTTGATGGTTTAAGAAAGATAAGAAAATTTTGATTATGACTAGAAGATTCAATAAATAAAGTGATAGAAATCATAGAAAAAAATAAAAACTTTAATTTTCATAATTTATTTGAATTTAAAGTATATATATATCCAGAATCAAGTCTTTCAGATGATATTACAAAATTTTATATAGAATATCAATCATGAACAGTAAGTAGACAGGAAATAGAAGAATTTGTTAGAGAAAATAGTGAAATATATGAAAAAATATTTAATATGGAGAAAAATAAAATAATAAGATCGATAAATAGATTACATGAACCTGTTGATGGAATGAGTGCAGAAGAAACTGTAGAAAAAAGAAAACAAATAGCAAAAAATTTATTAGATAGAGATTTATGTATCTTATTATGAACAGGATGAGAATTATTTACGTCAAGTTTTAGAGATATTCTTATACCAGAGTTACAAGAAAGACTGAAAGAAAAAGATATGTGATTATTAGAGTATATCAATGATGTAAATTTATCATGAGACATGAATTTGAAGCTTATGACATCAATAATAGAAAGATGAGTATTTGATAGATTTCAAATTACAGAGGAAGAATGAATAGGTATTTATAATTTAATAAAAGATGATATATTTACCTCAAAAGAAAATATAGTGAAGTTTTCTCTATGATTGGAAAATCTGTTTAATTTTTGATTTGAAAAACTAAATAAGATTATAGTAGAAGATTTAATAAATACATATGAAAACTCATGAGAAAATATAAAGAAAACAATATCAATAATATTTATATATTCAAGAGATAGAATAAAGACTTTAGATAGTTGATTATTAGATAAAGTAGATGAATGTTGTAGATATATATGAGAAGATTTTGGAGATATATTATCAATAGACTCTAAAGAATGGTTAAAAGATAATAAATTAGAAACAAATTCAATGTTTGATATAGATGTTGATGGAAAATCAAGTTTTGTATCATTTTCAAGAGAATTATTAAAAAACTGATATAAATTTAAGATAAATAAAGATTTTCCAAGTAATATAAATAAAATATTAGAAAAATCTAATAAAAGACATGATTTAGATAGAACTAAGTGGAAAGATGCTAAAAGTGAGTCAAAAACAAGAGATGAAATAGTATGGTGATTACCATATGAAATAATTCAATGAAAATTAAGAGATATAAAAATAACTTTAACAAAAGAAGTTAATTGAGTAGAGGTGGTTCATAATTTAACATTTTCAAATAATTATGATGAATTTGTAAAAGGTTATATTGCAAGTGGAGTAGAATGATATATCCAAAGAGGACATTCATATCATAGAAGAAAATTAATAGATATACCATTATCAGAATTATCAGAAGAAGAAAAAGAACAATTACAAAATAGATCAAATTTTGTATATATATGAAGTTGTTGATGAATGAATGATTATACAAAAATATCAGATTGATTTGGAAAGAAATCTGATGTAATAGCTACAACATGAACATGAGTAATGGCAGTAAATAATCCATATGTCAGACAAGTATTTGAATATGTAGCAAATAATAAAGACAAACAAATTAGTTGGAAAGATGTAGCAAAAGATAAAGACATAAAAAAAATATTTAAACAAAAAGATTGAAAAGATTATATAGTACCTTGAAGTTTAGCTCATTTGTTATTGAAAGTGTAAAAAATTATCAATTTTTTGAGGATAATTAAAAGAAAAGCTCCCAATTTGGGGAGCTTTTCTTTTAATATAATTTTTTTTCTAATTTTTTAATTTCTTGTTGAATCTTATAACCAATTTCAGAAGGATTTAACTCTTTAGCAATTCTGATAAAATCTTTAGCAGTTTCTATCTCTCAATTATTTATGTAATATTGAGCTGAATAAATACAACTGTCAGCTATTTCTACAGGACTTAAATTTTCAGCTTTATATAATAATTTTGTAGAAGTATAAGTATCTCAGAAAGTACTATTAAATCTTTCTCCATTAGGCATATAAACATTAATGATTCTTACTCAATTTGTTATATCTAATTCAACATTATTTGCATCAATATTATTACTATAATTATCTTTTTGATACAATTTATATGCTTTTATAAAGTCAGTATTAAATAAATTATCTTGCTGAGCTTTATCAAAAATAGCATTATACATTTGTTGATTTTGTTCAAATAATTCTAAAGATGTATAATTTTCTCTGATAAAATCTCTTAAATATTTATTATTTTGTTTAACATCAATTTTATTATTATTATAATTTTCTAATAATTTAAAATTTGTAAATCATAGTTTTGTAATCAATTCTTTAGGTAATTGATCTCAAATAAAAACTTTAATATTATTTTTTCTGTCAATTAAATTAAGAGAGCTTCATTCAATAATCATTAACTCTCCAATATATATTTTTTGACTACCACATCTCATTTTTACAATTTTAGCATCATTTGTAAAATCATATCAATTAATAGATAATTTATTAATTGTACCTCAGCTAAAGTCTATGTCTATTTTTGGAGCTTGTATATTTTCATTAGCAGTTTCAGGACCTCTATTAGGATTTTCATATCAGCATCACATATTTTTTATAAGTTAAATTTTAAAATTATTACACTGTAATTATATCATATAATATTATATTATTCAAAGATTTTAAGTTATGTATTTAATCTTGTTTAGCTTTCAAATCTTTTAAAGTTTTTTCTAAAAGTTTAGTATCTATTTTTCAATTATCATCTACTAAGTCTCAAGATACATCTATTTTTGTATCAGACCAAGTTCATGAATTATTTAATTCTATATAGTAAGTTTTTTTCATATCTCAACTTACAAAATCACTAGTTTCTCTATATCATAATAATATTTTTTCTTTAGTTCAATCTTCTTTTTCCCAGGTTCACAATGTTTTTTGTCCCATACTATTAGATTCAACATTATTTATATTATTTAGTAAATCTTGTTTTATATCATATCATTCAGGGTACTTACTTTGTTTTATTGTTTCAGTATCTTGTTTAATAGGATTTTCTTTTTCTGATTTATTATCATCAGTAAAATCACTAGTTTCTATAGGAGCTTGTTCAGAATGTTCACTATAGTAATCATCTTCAGCATAGTCTTCATCATACATAGCAGAACCACTTTCAGATGCAGTTTCTTCAGCTTTATAGTTATCATAAGTTTCAGTTACTTCTGAGGTAACATCTTCTACAGTCTCTTTAGCTTGTTTGGCTGTATCTGATATTGAATCTGTAAATGTACTAAATGTACTAGATATAGAATCTCATAAATCACTTATTGCTTCTCAGGTATCATTAGCAACATCTTGAGCTTGTTCAACTAATTCATCAGTATTATTACTAGTTTCTGTAGGGGCTTGTTCAGAGTGCTCACTATAGTAATTATCTTCAGCATAGTCTTCATCATACATAGCAGAACCTCTTTCAGCAGAAGTTTGTTCAGCTTTGTTGTTATTATAAGTTTCAGTTACATCTGAAGTAATATCTTCTACAGTTTGACTTGCTTTACTTATTTGATCACTTCACATATCAATAGCTTCTGAAGCATATTGACTAGCTCTATTAAAATTACTAGCTAGCCAATCAGAACTATCTTTATTACTTCTTTCACAATCAGCCCTACATTCAGATAACTCTTCTTTAGTAGTATTTATAACTTCTTCTATGTTTGAGCTATGAGTATCAATAGCATCTTGAACTTCATTTCAAAAATTATTTGCTAGTTCAGTAGAATTTTTAGCTACTTCTTCAATTCTATCTGAAAGGGAATTAAACAAATCTCAAAATGAAAAACTATCATTTTGATTTTGAGTTTCTGTTTGGTTATTAAATCCTTCTGGTGTCATATTGCTTTTAATTATAATTAATATATAATTATTTTACTATATTTTTTTATGTAATGCAAAAAAATCCCCCCATTTTATTGGGGGGATCTTCTTTTTTAGACTACAAAGAGTATTTTATTGTTATTGTTACCTTTGAAGTCTCTTTTGAGAGTATTTCAAAACTCTGTCTCTGTTTTGAGCTACTCTCATCCTTACCTGAAGCATCTGCTCCAGAGAGCCCTGCCAGGCTCAAACCTACTGCTAATAGTAAAGTTCTAAAGCACATTATAGTACTTCTTAAAATTACTTATAAGTAAATATACTATACATAAAATATAGTAAAAGTCAAAAGAAAATTAAAAAAAGTTTCAAAATTTAATAACTTTTTAATGGGGTATGAGTATAATGCAAGTATTATTTTAATTTTTAATAAAAATATTATGAAAATAGCGATAGTTGAAGATGATCTTAAATTAGCTAGATGAATAGAGAAAAAGCTAAGAAGAGAATGATATGATACTGTAATGTCTTATTGATTGGAAGAATTTAAGAGAAAAATCTTAGATGATGCAGATTTATTTATAATTGATTTAAGTTTACCAGATTGAAATTGATTTGAAATAATAGATTGGTTAAGAAGAGTCAAGAAAACTAATAAACCAATACTTATAATGTCTGCTATTACTGATATAGATAGTAAGTTAAAATGATTTAATATGTGAATAGATGATTATATATGTAAACCAATGGTTCCCATAGAATTAGTTGCAAGAGTTTGAGTTTTATTGAGAAGAAATTGAAGTGCAAAAAAGAATATATTTAAATATAATGGTTATACATATAATTTTAAAAATAATGAGTTATTTAAAGGAAAAGTAAATTTAAACTTATCAAGAAAGGAAGCCCAGATAATAGAGTTTTTTATAATAAATAAATGAAAAGTTGTTACAAAAGATATGTTAATAAAATCTATATGGTGAAAGGTTGATTTATTAGCTATAACTTATAATAATATAAATGTAACTATACATAACTTAAGAAAAAAAATATGAGATAAATTTGGAATAGAAACAATTGTTTGAGCTGGATATATTTTTAGGTAAAAATGTAACTGTTTTGTAACAGTATTTAATCATATTTATAGTAATTATTTTTTAATTACTATAAATATGATTAATAATACTATTATTGAATCTGTTGATTTGAATAATATAAGTAATAATGAATTATTACAAGTAGCAGAAGTTGAAAAGGATATGTGGGCTTATGGTATATGAGAGTATGTAAAATGTAATAACTGTTCTAAGATATATTCAAAAAATGATATATTTTGATATCTGGCAGATGATATAAAAAAAGAAAGTGTTACTAGGTTGGAAGAAATACTTGCATTTGATTCTATTAAATGTAGTATTTGTTCTAGTGATACATCTTTTATTTATGATGTGGAAACTAATAAGCAAGAAATCAAAAAACGCTTATTTCAAAGTAAAGCATCATTTTTGACAGTGTTAAGAGATACAAAAAATAATGATATCCATGGATTTATGGATTGATATATATCAGATTTTGAAACTATTTATGAAAGAGAGTTTAAACCACATTATAAGCAGGTATGAATAAACAAAATTAAAGAAGCTTTTGAATATGAATTGGGTTCAAATATTCCTAAAGAACTGTTTACGATTTCTTCTATATGAACTGATGAAAAATATAAAAGTTTAAGTAATTTTTTAAATTTGATAAGAAGCTTTGTCATTAATATTCCTGAAAATTATAATACTAATTTATGACTTGTTGAGTTTGATACTTGAAGTAATATACATTCTATTTATCATGTTATATGATTTAAGAAAATTACTTTAGATTCTTTGTCTAAATCATTAATAGCTGATTCATCAGATAATTATAATAGTGATTTATATTTTTTACCAAATATGATCAAAGAGAGTAGAGAAAAATATTCTCAACCTATAAGAGAATTTATTAAATTACATTGAAAGAAAATGAGAGAAGTATTAATTAATTAAATAAATAAATTATGAGTATATATATTTTGTTATATTTTGTAGTTATTATATTATTATTGTATGTAGGAAGTCTTTTTTATAGAAAATATAGAAATATATGATGATTAGGTTTTTTATTTTTTACAATATTTGCATCTATACGGTTTGTTTTATATTTTCTATCTTTTTTTACGACAAAAAATATAGATATATTATTACAAATATGAAGATGAGCTTATTGATTAGCTTTGTTATCAATATATAGTCTAGTATTATTTATATTGTATTTTGAAAAAATAAATAAAAATGTACAATTCAATTACTATATAAAGGGGCTTACAATATTTATAGTTTTATTTTCTATTTTAACAATATTTTCACCATATATTATAGAGTCTATGTACTTTAATATTGAAAAAAAGGATTATTATGAAAAAACAGGAATTATATTTAATTTGTACTTATTTGTACAATTAATGTTTTTTCCAATTTTTACTTATTCTGTTTTATCAAAATATAAAAAACTTAATAATATAAATAAAGTAAGGTTAAAATATATATTGTTATGAGCATTTATTTTTGTGTTGCTAGCCATACTTTTTCAATTATTTTTACCAACTCTTTGAATATATATATTAGAAAAGGAGGTAATATTATTTATACTACCTTTAGTATTTTTTACTTGGTACTCTATTACAAGGTATTATTTTACAGATTTTTCATTTAGGTATAAGAATATATTAGCCTTTTTATTGTCTGTATTTATTACTGTAGTAATATTTATTTTTTCAAAATCCTTATATTTGTCTCTGTGAGATAGTTTTATAAAATATTGGTGAATAGAAAATAATTTTACATATATAGATTTAGTTTTTTGAATAATAATGTATATAATATTATATAAAATTTTTATGCGTACTATTCCTTGAAATGCTGAATATAAAAATTTAATTAATATATTTAATAGGTGGAAAGATATGATTCCATTTATTACTAGTTTAAAGGAATTGAATAATTTTTTATCTGAAAATGTAAAGTCAAATTTTGGGATAAATTATATAAATATAAAAACATTTAACAATAAGAGTAGTAAGAAACTAGAAATAGAAAAATTTTTTGCTAAGAATATTTTTACTGAGGTATTTATTAATGATATAGTATTTATAGAAGAAAATAAGAATAAGTTTGATAAAAATATAATAAAAAAAGAGCTAAATAAGAATATATCTATAATTTTTCCATTATTTAATAATCAGAATATGTTAGTAGGTATATTAGAATTATGACATAAGCCTTTTAAAGAACAATTTTATTCAGAAGAGATAAAAATAATAAGGGAGTTTGTAGATTTTTTAGTATGACATTTAAAGTATATTTGAACTTATTCAAAATTGGAAGAGTTAAATCTAACATTAGATAAAAAAGTAGATGAAAAAACTATAGAATATAATGAACTATTAAATAAACAAAATGAATTTATAGGAATTGTTTCACATGAAATAAAAACACCATTATCAACATGTATATTTCAGGTTGATAGTTTAATTGATGATATAGATGAATGAGAAGATAGCCCAAAATATATAAAAAAAGAGTTAAGGGAGTTTGAAGAACAGTTGCAAAAAATGTCTTGATTAACTAATAGTTTATTTGTAAATCAAAGATATGATTTATGAAGAATAAAATTATTTAAAGAAAAAGAAGATTTAAGATCATTATTAACTCTAGAATTAGAAGTATTTAAGAATAAATTTGAAAATGTTACTTTTAAATTAAATATTACAAGCAGTGTTTGAATATATGAAATAGACAAGGTCCAATTTACTCAAGTTATAAATAATTTATTAAATAATGCAGTTAGATTTGCAAACAAAAACAAAAAATTAATAAGTCTCAAAGCTTATGAAAAAACAGATTATTTGATAATAGATATAGAGGATAATTGAAAATGATTTTGAAAAAATATTGATACAAATTTGATTTTTGAAAAATACAATACTTGAAAACAAATATCAGTTTGAATAGGTATGTGATTGTATCTTTGTCATAAAATAATTACACTTCATGGTTGAGAAATAAGAGCAATGAATTCTGAAAAATTTTGATGAGCAAAATTTCATATTAAAATAAGAAAGTAATATATTACTTTCTTATTTTAATTATAAATGAATTTACTAATAATAGAAGATGATACTATACTTGCAGAAAAGATTTTAAAAGTATTTAAATTAACATGAAACTTTAATAATATAAAAATACTTAACTCATATAATGCCTTTTTAAGGGAATACAATGTTATTACCAGTTATGATATTATATTGGTAGATATAATATTATCAAAACCTTGAGACAAAAACAATTGAATAAAGATTGTTAACTTGATAAGACAAAAGTCTCAAACTATACCTACAATTATTATAAGTTGTTTATGAGAAATATTATGGTTGGAAGAAGCATTTAATTATTGAGTTAATGATTATTTAATAAAGCCATTTAGGTTAAAAGAATTAGAAATAAGGGTAAATAGTTGGTTTAGAACTTTTTTATATAATAACTTGATTGTGAAAAAGGAGCTTGATTATTATTGACTTAAAAAAAACTTATTTTCTTGAGAGTTTTATTATAATGATGAAAAATTATGTTTAACAAAAAATTCAAAATTTCTATTAACTATATTTTTATCATCACCAGAAACACTAATAACAGATAAATATTTAATAGATAAAATTTGGTGAGATATTTCTAGTATAATTGAAAGAAATCCTAGGGTAAATATCACAAGATTGAAGCAATCTTTAAAAAATTATAATTTGGATTCTTGGATACAAAATATAAGGTGAGAGTGATATATGTTGAAAAAGTTCTAAGTCTTGCATTCTTCATACTTATATGATAAAATGAATTAAGTTAATAAATAATTGAATAATATGAGTTTTGAATGATGAAATAATTATGAACAAACAGAAACTCAAAGAAATAAAGTAGATTTATCAGAAGTTAGTACAAGTGAAGTAGAAAAAGAAAGTGGTATAGTAAAACAGATTAAACAAATAGAGATAGAGGATAGAGAAAATGATTTACAAGAATTAGATTTTTTAGAAAAACAATTAGAAGGATGACTAGATAAAGATGTTCAAATAAATGAAGTAAAATTAAGTTTATATGAAAAATTATGAATAGAAGCTGAAACAGAAAATAACCCAGATATAACAAAGTTTGTAAAATGAGTAGTGGATTGATTAGTAGTAAATAATTTAGAAGAAATACAGACTTTAATAGAAAGTTCTATAGAAGAAGTATTAAAAATGTTAGAAAAATTGTTTGATATAGAAGTATTAAAAGAATTAATTAAACAAACAGTATCAGAACTGTGAGATATTTGAAATATAATGGAAAATCCTTATAATTGAGGTATAGCTTTGGGAACTCTATGATTATGATGATTATGAAAGTTACTTAAATGAGTTAAATTATGAAAATCTACAATTAAGGAACAGAAAGGATCTGAATTATATGAAATGAAAGGAAGAGATTGAAAAGAGTTTAGTAAAGAATGACCTAATTATGTATGAAAAGAAATATGAGATTTTGTTGATAGTATTGATGTTAAAGAATTATTAAGAGATAGAAATAAATTATTAGATATACTAAAATGAATAAAAGAGGTAGGAGATTATATAGAAGATAATACTTTAAATATATTAAAATTAGAACCAACTAAACTAAATAATTTTAAAGATAATATTAGTTCATTAAGAAAAAAAATAGATAGTTTATTAAATGAAAAATCTTTAAATGAAAAAGAAAGATTTATAATAAATAAGTTTTTTGAAAAATTAAATAATAATTATAGGGATTTATTAAGTAAAAAATAAAATTATGTTAACAAGAGATCAAGTTTTAGATTGAATGGAACAAGATTTGAAAAAAATGGATGATAGTTTAAGATTATCAAAACTTAAATTAGAAAAACACTTATCAAAATTTAAAAATTTAGATAATTTATTTTTAAGTGCAGAAAGTATTATATTAGAATATTATAGTTTAGAAAAATCTTTTGGTAGTTTAGAGGAGTTTAAAAACTATTTAATAAAATGAATAAGTAAATATATGGAATATTTAACATCTAACTTAAGTTATGAAGAAACATTTAAATTAGAAAAAGAGTTAGATAATTTTGATGAAAAATATGATAAACTTATATATTATTGAGAATTTAATCCAATAGAAGCTAAAAGGCAAAGAGAAAAGTCTAAATCAAATTGATTAGTTTGAAAAATAAAGTGACACTTGAAAAAAATAATATAAATATATAATATAAATAAATAATCTATAAAAAAATAAATATGCTAGAAAAAGAGATTAAAATATTGGAGGTTAATGTTTTAGAAATACAGGAAAAATTAGAGAGTTTATGAGCTAAAAAAACTTTTGAATGATATATTCATGATATATATTATGATTTTGAATGTGAAGAAACATGAGCACATAAAATGGATTCTAATAAAAGACTTTTTAGAGTAAGAAAAAAATGAGATGTACATATGTATACCATTAAAAGAAAAAGAAATAAAAAGCAAGAATGATGAGAAAAATGATTAAAAATAGCTGATGAAGGAGAGAGAGAAATAACAGATGTAGAAAGTTTTAAAAATGTATTAGAAAAATATGGTATGAGAGAAACAAGGGAAAAGAAAAAGTATAGAATAAGTTATGCATTAGATTGATGTGAATTTGATATAGATGATTATTTTTTATGAGATGATAGAAATACTATTCCACCTTTACTTGAAATAGAAGCTCATACAAGAGAGGAAATAATTGCCTGGACAAAGAAATTAGGACTAGAAAATTATAGACAAGAAAAATGGTGATCAAGAAAACTATTTGCTCATTATTGAGTTGAATATAGTTGGTTATAATAAAAAAGCTACTTAACAGTAGCTTTTTTCTATTTTATCTATTTGTTTTATTAATTTTTTATTACTAGGAACTTTATTAATTGATTTAGATCTTCTTATTCTATTTTTTAGTGTAGAAAGTCTTATTTGTTTTATTTGTTCCATTGTTTCTATAAAAGTATCAAACTTCTTAGCAAGTCATGAGTATATTACTCAAAGAGAGTACTTACTACAAGATTTAGATTTTTCTATAGAGAAGCTTTCCATTATTTTTGTACAATCAGATTTTTGAGACATAGATTTACTTTCAACAATAACAAGATTTTTTAGATTTACTTCTTTAACTTTATTATCTCTTAGGTTATATGTTCTTATATCAAAATCTATTGTAAGTCTTTCTGAGTTAGTTTTATTAACAAGAGTGATTCTTTTGTATTTAGTTCTGATTGAAGGACTTAGTTTAGGAGCTTTTTCTCAGTAATTAATACTTTGCCAAACTCATTCAAAAAATCTTTTTTTACCTTTAGTCATAAAACCATGCTCTTCAGAAGGGAACTCATATCTATATTTTGTAGTTACTCACTTGTTTTTATGTTTGAATTCAAAGAAAGCTAAATCAGAGTCTAGGTAATATCTAGTTCTAACTTTTACTCTAGATTTCTTTCTGTTTTGATGTTGATTATAAAAAAGGTGATCTTCAGTATCCATATAAACATTGTCATATGAAAATATTTTTTGACCTTTTATCTCAAGTATATCAAAGTTATCTTTTAGTTTTTCAAGTACATCAAAAAATTCTCAAGCACTTAAAAGATATTTTCTATCTTTTCTTTTTAGAAAACTTGCTTTAGAGTTTAGTTCTGATAAGCTAATAGTTCAGAAATCATGTAATTTAAATTTACTTTTCTCCATTTTTTTAACCTTTCTTTTTTAAATATTAAATTCTACTTTAAAAATTTTAACATATATAATTTTTTTTGTCAAAAATTATATATGTTTTTTTATATAAATAACATTATAATTTTATATGTTCCTCATGCTATTAATCAAGCAGCTGGTAAAGTTATAATCCAAGCAAGAGCAATAGTCTTTATCATAGATATATCAATATACTCTTTTTCTTTTCATTTTTTTCTTTTCATATGTTGTCTCATAAGTCCTATACCAAATATTCATCATAGAGCTATATGTGTTGAACTAACTGGTAATCATAATGCTGAAGCTATGATTACAGTTATAGCAGCTGATAGAGCTACACAATAGGCTCTTACTTGAGTTAGTTTTGTTATTTCATTTCATACTGTTTTTATAAGTCTTCCTCAAAATACACTTAAACCTACAACTAATCATAATGCTCAAAGTATCATTACCCATGTTTCAATTCATACTTTTCCTCATACTCAACCTCAATTTAGTGCACTATTGATTGCGGCAAGTGGTCAAATTGCATTTGCAACATCATTTGCTCAGTGGGCAAATGATAATAATGCAACAGCAAAGATAAGTGGTATATTAAATAGTTTGTTTATAAATTTTTTACTATTTTTGAAAAAACTTGATTGTTTTCTGTAGTATATTCTAAGTACAACAAAAGTAATTACTGCAAGTACATATCATACAAATAGTGCTATTTCAGGATTTAATAAAAATCAATAATCACTTCATTTTATTACTTGTTTGAATCATTTCATTAATAAGTAAGTACCAAAGGCCCAAACCATTATAGCTATATATATAGGAAGCCATATTTTAGCTGATTCTCATCTATCTTCTTGTTTTAAAATATTTTTTCTAATTGATAGTAGTAATAATACTGCAATAAATCATCACATAACAGGAGATACAACCCAAGAGATAGCAATTTTTCATATTTGTGTCCAGTCAACTATATTAGTTCCTATAGCTGTAATTCAAGCTCATACTAATCATCATACAACTGCATGAGTAGTTGAAACTGGTGCTTTGAAGAAAGTAGCAGTGTTTACCCATATAGCAGCTCAAGCTAAGGTTGCCATCATTATAGCCATAAACTGCATAGAGTCATCTATCAAGCTAGGATCAATTATTCATTTTTTTATTGTATTTACTACATCTCAACCAGCTATCATTACTCAAGCTGCCTCAAATATTGCTGCAATTATAATAGCTCATGTAATAGTCAATGCTTTTGATCATACAGCAGGTCCCATATTATTAGCTACATCATTTGCTCATATGTTTATAGCCATATATAAACCTAGTATAGTTGCAATAAGTAGAAATATACTTTCTTGACCTCCTCATAACATAAAAGACCAAAGTATTACACCAAATACAACTGCACTAAGTATTTCATACCTATAGCGTCAAACATCAAATTTTTTATTAAATATTTCAAACATATATGCTTACTTAAAAAATAATATATTATAATGTTATCACTTTTTCTTTTATAATGCAAAAAATAGGCCTTAAAATACAAAAGTATATAAAAAATATATAAAAAGATTTGACAAAAAGTAATGGATGAATAGAATAGTGGTATGTTACATTTTAATAAAAATATTATGACATTAGAGAAGTTTCAAAATAGTTTGTTTAATAGTTTATCAAATTGAATAGAAATAGAATATGATGAGGAAACAAAACAGTACTGTTTAGTTAATGAAGAAACACCTTGAGTTTATGGAATTTGAGAAACAAAACAGATAGCAGTAGATGAGTATTTATCATCTTTAAGAGAGTTAATATTAATTAATCAAGCAGAAAAAAATGAAGTTGAAGCCCTTGCATAGAAAACAATTAATAAAGAAATTAAAAAAACTATGATTTAAATGACCTTTTATTTGATGAAAACATGAATATTTAAGGAAAGATAATTTTAAAATTATAATACCAAATACACATTCAGGAAGAGATATTCCAGTTCCAATTATTAAAGCAATAATTAATCAATTATGAATAGATAATGATTTTTTTATAAAATTATAAAAAATAGTTACAATTTAGATATATTAATAATAATACAATGAAAAAAGAGCCAAAAAGATTTGCGTTTTTTTTTCTTAGAATAGACTTAATAGCAATTAACTATTAAAATTCAGGGCACCCACAAGGGATGCCCCTACGGGAATATAGCATTGTAGGGTACCCCCTTGTGGGTGTCCTGAATGTAATAATTATAAAAGTATATAAAGGGTATATAAGATAATTTGACAAAAAATAATGAGTGAATATACTGAAGAAAATATTAATTAATTATAAAAAATGACAAATACAACTCAAAAAAGGAAATTATCTGTTTTAAATGTAAATAGTATTGAAGAAGAGATTATGCTTATAAAAGAAAGTGAGGCTGAGTATAATGAAAATGGTTGAATAGATGCTAGAGAAGCATATAAGAAATGACTAGAATATATTAATAATTTGAAATAGTATATGTTTTATAAGATAGAGATACCAAAAACAGTAGAAGATGATATTTTTGATTTAACAGATTATATTTATAGATTTACATTTGATAAAATATTAGCCAAACAAATATATGATGAATTATATAGAAAAATATTTTCACTAGATTTTTTACCAAATAGACATGAAGAGTATTTATGAGAATATAGAAGAATTATAGTGAAATGAAGTTATAAAATAATATATAGAGTAGATGAAGAAAATAAAAAGGTAATAGTAATCAGAGTTATAAGGGGAGAGCAAAATAAAAGCTTATAAAAAATCAAGTAAAAATTACTTGATTTTTTTATTTATAGAATTTCTTATTTTAAAGTATATAAAAAATATATAAAAAAGTTTGACAAAAAGAAAGGGATAAATATATTAATTTAAGTAATAATTATTTGTTTAAGAGCATTATGAAAGAAAATACAATTTATAATTGGAATAAAGAAAAAAATATAAGTTTAATAAAAGATAGATGAATAAGTTTTGAAGAAGTTGTTTATGCTATAAAGGGAGGTAAAATATTAGATGTTATAAAAAATCCAAGTTGAAACTATAATAATCAGTATTGTTATATTATAGAGATAAATAATTATGTATATTTAGTACCTTTTATTATAAATAAAGATGAATATTTTTTAAAAACTATTTATCCAAGTAGGAAATATAATAAAATATATTTAAAATAATTTGTATATTTTAAAAAATAGTATACAATGTAGATACATTATATAATAAAAATAATAAAATGAAAAAAGAAAATGAATTATTAAAAGAAGATTTAGCGTTTATCAATAGCATTGAAAATTGAGATTATGTAAGTGTATGAGATAAGGAATTAGATCAATTTAAATCAGATTGAAAACAAATAGCTGAAAATACAATAAATAAAAAAACAAGAAAAAAACCTTTAAATATTAGATTAATAGAGGAAGATATTATAAAAATAAAAGCAATAGCTTTAAGGCAATGATTACCTTATCAAACATATTTAGCATCTGAAATACATAAAATGGTAAATAAGTAAAAAAATCACTAAATAATTTAGTGATTTTTTACTTTATGAAATAAATATTATAAAAATATATTTATGAAATACAGGAGAATGAAGTGAACTGGTCACAATTTGTGACCAGTTGAAAATGTTGGTAAAAAGATTAAAAAGTATATAAAAAATATATAAAAAGTTTGACAAAAAATAATGAGTGAATATACTGTAGAAAATAGTAATTAATTATAAAAAATGACAAATACAACTCAAAAAAGGAAATTATCTGTTTTAAATGTAAATAGTATTGAAGAAGAGATTATGCTTATAAAAGAAAGTGAGGCTGAGTATAATGAAAATGGTTGAATAGATGCTAGAGAAGCATATAAGAAATGACTAGAATATATTAATAATTTGAAATAGTATATGTTTTATAAGATAGAGATACCAAAAACAGTAGAAGATGATATTTTTGATTTAACAGATTATATTTATAGATTTACATTTGATAAAATATTAGCCAAACAAATATATGATGAATTATATAGAAAAATATTTTCACTAGATTTTTTACCAAATAGACATGAAGAGTATTTATGAGAATATAGAAGAATTATAGTGAAATGAAGTTAAAAAATAATCTATAGAGTAGATGAAGAAAATAAAAAAGTGATAATAATCAGAGTTATAAGAGTAGAACAAAATAAAAATATATAAAAAAATCAAGTAAAAATACTTGATTTTTTTGTCTTTCAAAAAAACTCAAAAAAAGATTTGCGTTTTTTTTTTTTTTATAATGGGATTAATTGGATAGCAATTAATTGTTATTTATCCCCCATCCCAGCTTCCCCCTGTCAGGGGAGGAGCTATATTTTTTCTCCCCTGACAAGGGGAGGTGCCTGAAAGGCAGAGGGGTTTTATAATATAAACCAAGCACCCCATGAAAAACCTACTAACAAACACAACAAAGTCAGCCTACAAAGGAATCATATTCTGAACATTTTTCTGACTAACAGTATTTTCTATAGCCTATGCAGCCAGTATCACATCAACAACCCAAACAATTACAAGCTGAGATTCTATTACTGCTAATTGGTATCAAGAGGTTAATGATAAGATTGGGGGGATAAGTGTGAGTGGGGTAGATTTAAAATCAACTAATAATATAGTTATTTCATCATCTAATCCAATTTTAAAAATAGAAGATACTGATGGCCCTTATACCTCAACAATTTCAGAAGTAGGTTCAAATATGGAATTGAATTCTGTATCATGACATATGAGATTTAGAACAGGTTCTAGCTGAACTGAGAATATGCGTATTTCACCAGGTTGAGATGTAACTTTTTATGAAGATACATGAACAAATGGGAAAATGATATGGGATGCTAGTACCGAAAGATTAGGGATTGGGACAACTACACCAGAATATCCTCTACATGTAAAAGGTGAAGTAGCTTTTTGAGATCAAACAACATCTTATAGTAAAATTTATATGAGTCATAATACTACAGATGCTCAATTATGGTCTTGAGGTAATAAGTTTGAAATACAATGAGGAGGAAAAACAAGAGTTTCTGTGAACACAAACAATGGTAATGTATGAATCTGAACAGTAAATCCTAATTCTAAATTAGAAGTAACTTCTAATGTAAATAGAACATCTATAGATTCAAATTTGGATGCTTGAAGTAATCATGATATACAGATAAGATCAGATAATGTAGCAGATAGTAATATACTTTCTATAGGTTTTGCTCAACAAACATCTTGATCATGGGCTGATTCAGCAATTACATCAAAAACACTAAGTCCAGGTAATACGCGTTTATGATTCTGGACAGAGAATAATAATAGTAGTGCTGAGAGAGTGAGTATAAATAATAATGGTAATGT
>CAYFPB010000021.1:0-11421 GCA_964344895.1 uncultured Candidatus Peribacteria bacterium
ATGATTTTCAGTATACTGTGACATGACAACAGATTGAGGTGGGTGGACTTTAGTTGCAACAATGCCAAAAAATCAAAGATGAAAAGCTAGAGTTTGAGATTATAATACTACACCAGTAGTAACACCTAATGATCCAACAGATAATTGGATGTATCAATGAGACTTATCAGTATTTAATGAAGCAAGAGAATGAGTTGATTGTAGTAGTACAGGATGTAAAAATGTATATGGTAAAAATTTAACAGTTAATGATTTAAATAAGATAAGATATTCTTGGGGGTATACTGATAGAGTTGAACAAATGCCAAGTTATTGAAGTGCTATTCCTACATGTACAAAAGACTTTGCATGAACTCAAGTTTATGATTCATGTTCAAACCCTAATTATAGAGTTTATTCTAATAGTAATACTATTACTTGATGGCAAGTAGATGTACATGCATCAGGATACTGTTGGGTAGCTCGTTGAAATTATGGTTCAGCACTATGATCATCTTGTTGAGACGAACCAACTGGAGATAGATGGGCATTACTATGGATGAGAAACTCAGACTTTTCAAGTCTTTGAATAAAAGCTTCATGTTCAGCACATAAAAATGAATGAAGAGATTTAGATGGTATTTATACAATAGATCCAGCAAATGATGGAACATGATTTCCAGTATATTGTGATATGACAAGAGATGGAGGTGGTTGGACTTTAATAGTAAGAGGTACAGCTTGAAACTATAATCATAGAACTACTAATGCAGTATGAACATTTTCATCACTAGGACAAAGTTCAACATATAAACTAAGTGATGCAGTTATAAATACAATACCAACTACAATATATAGATGAACAAATGATAGTTTTCAAGGAGCATACTTTGATACATCAGTACCATTTGCATCAAGTTGACAAGTAAATAATAAAGTAAAATCAACTTATGAGGGATCAACTTGGTACTGACCATATCATAATGTTCATCATTGAGGTTTTAATACATACTCATCACCATCATCATATATGCCATGAACTTATTGATTTACTTATACAGATTGAGATAGTTCTAACTGTAGACTATGAATGTGAGTTTCTGGATGATCTTGGTGTTGAGCCTGAGCAAATTGATATGTGTTTTCTAAAGATGAAAGTGTTTTATCTCAATAAAAAAAAGAGCCTAGGCTCTTTTTTTTAATTAATTAATATTTTTTACACAAAAAAATAAGAGTTTAATTAAACTCTTATTTTTGTTATTTTTTCTTTGTATTTTAAACAGTTAGATGTAATACATTTTCATGTAATTCAACCAATAAGAGGGAATATTCACATGAAAGCAACTAGTGAGTCAACATCTAGAGATGGACCTTCAACTATATTAGCTGACACGTAGAATAGTACTATAGCATAAAACATTTGTAAGTACTTCATATGTTTCTTTTTAAGTAAACATAAGTTTGTAGCTCACATAAAAATAGGAATTAGTCATAGAGATACAAAACCATATTTAATGTACTCTAAACTTGATTCAGAAACAGTAGTAAAAAATATTTCAGAATCAATAGCATCTGCTTGTACTATTAAATTGTAATATAAAGCAGAAGAAAGAATTAGACCAAAAGCAATTCTAGAAATCCTAATAGTCTTATCACTAGGCCTTTTCTGCATAAATTTAATAAATCATAGCATTTTTTATTAGTTTATTAATTAAAGTAAGTATGACCCATTTTATAGAAATTATAAAAAAATCAAAATTAATTTTGACTTTTTTTTATTTTTCATATAATACACAAGCTATAAGGCACCAAAATTGAGATTTTGGGATGTCGCCAAGCGGTAAGGCAACGGACTTTGACTCCGTCATTCGGGGGTTCGAATCCCTCCATCCCAGCCATTTAATATTGGGATAAATGGTGTTTTAAAATAAAACAAAATAATCGAATTTCAACATATTGGGATTCGAAAGTGAGGTTTCAGCTTTAGCTGAATTTAATTGTGACGAATAGGAACAATTAAAACGATTGGCCGACCTGAAAGGCGCCGAATCCTTCCATCCCAGCCAATTTATTAATGAATAATGAATAGTGAATAATGAAGAGTTGTTTATTGTTTGTTTATATTAAAACTTAAGGAATAAGTTAGATTAGGGAATTTATTTTTTAAGTTTTACTTAAAAAATAAATTTAATTTGCAGATTAAATTTAAAAATATTATACTAAAAAAGAATAATTTAAATTATTCATTATTATTTATTAACTATTATTTATTATGTTAGCTGTAATTGAATTAGGATGAAATCAATTCACTGTTAAAGCGTGAGATGTAATTGATGTAAAAAGACAAGATGCTGAAGTAGGAGCTACTATAGCAACTGAAGCATTACTAGTATCTGATGAAGATGGAAAAACTACAAAAGTAGGTACTCCTGTAGTTGAGGGATCAAAAGTAGAATTAAAAGTTGTAGAACAATTTAAATGAGAAAAAGTAAGAGTATTTAAGAAAAAATCTAAAAAAAGATATACTAGAAATGTAGGTTTCAGAGCTTCTTTAACAAAATTAGAAGTTGTATCTGTTGCATAATTCCTTCATTATTAAAAAAAACTTGAAAATCTTGAAATTTTATTATAATTTTAATTATAAATAAACTTTCAGGATTTTTTTATTATAAACAAAACAAAAATGGTTAGAAAACAACAAACAAAAGTAAACATAAAAGCTCGTTTAAATAGACATCTAAGAATAGTAAAAGAAAACATATTAATAGATAAAGCTTCAAACAGTAATAATCACAAATTACAAAAACACTCAAGTTTCCACTATAATGTAGTTTTATTTTTTGTGTTGCTTATTATACCAATATATCCAACACTAGCTTCACTTGTATATAATACTTCTACTTATGATTTTTATAGATGAGATATTGATGAAACAACGATTTTAGAATCTTATTATTGATGAGAAAGTGATGATGAAGTAAATCTAGAAGTACCAATAATAGAAACCCAGGACTCTTTTATATCTATTAATACTATATTAGATGATGAGAGGGATTTAGAGTGAACAAATGAAATAGTTGAATACGAAGTAAAGCCAGGAGAAAGTTTTTATTCTATATCATATAAATTTAAAGTATCTACAAACTCTATTTATTGGGCAAATGATTTTTCAAAAAAACATATTTTACAGCCTTGAGATATAATAAAAGTACCACCTGTAACATGACTTATTCATCAAGTAACTAAAGAAGATACAATTGCAAGAATAGCAAAAAAATATGAGACACCTGAGGAAAAAATAAGAAAACAAAATTTATTAGAAGAAGAAGATGTATTAGCAGTATGAGAAGTACTTGTTATTCCTTGAGCAGTTAAAAAAGTAGCTAAAAAACCTGTATATAAAGCTCCATCAAATATAAAATCTAATAAAAAATCTTGAGGATGATATACTTTTGCTAAGTATGCTCAAAGTCAATATGTAAGTAATAAATGACAATATAAACTTGTCCGGAGAAAACCACAACATACTTTTTATTGGTGAAATTGTACTCGGTATGTAGCTCAATATAAAAATGTTAATTGGTGAGGTAATGCTAATCAGTGGATTAGGAATGCTAAGAAAAAGTGACATATGACTTGAGTAACACCAAAAATATGAGCAATTATCCAGTTTAATGGTAGATGATACAACCCTAGATATGGACATGTATGAATAGTAATGGATATAACTCAAAGTGATATAATAGTAAGTGATATGAACTATAGAAGACTAAATGAGGTAACTTATCGTAAGATACCAGTTAGAGATAGGTCAATAGAGTGATATATATATGTAGATTAAAAATTAAAAACAAAAAAAAATAAATTTTTTCTTTATGAGAGCGGCTACAAAATATAAATTATAATATTTTACTTTTTGAAAATAAATAAAATTTTAATTATAAATTATATATTGCCCGCTTTCGAAGAAAGAAAAAATTTATTTTTTTTGTTTTTAGATTACTTTTTCATAGCATTACTTATCTTATAAACAATCTGATTCATAGGATTTAAAACATCATGAAGTTTTTCTTTGAAAACAATATAATCTTCTCTAAGTAACTCTAATAAAAAATGAGCTGTTACATTATTCTCATATTCTGCATATGCTTGATATGCTAGAGGAAATACTTTGTAAGTATGTTGAATCTCTTCATCTACTTTAGAAATAGCTTCTTTTTGAAGTTCCATTATATGAGAGCTAGAATATATATTTCAAACAGTTTTATCATAAGCTTCTTGTCTTTTTTGCATATCCTTAGCATCAATCTTCACATTTGGATCAGGATTATAGTCTAGTAAGTTTTGTTTTAAATCATCTTTTAATAAGTTTTTAAAATTGCTATTGTATTCTTTAATATATTCTAGATAACTAACATATTTACATGTTTGATAAGTAGCTTGATGTAGAACATTTACCTTTAATATACCATCTTTTTGGTTACTATTAATACAATTAAAACTTACAAAAGAGTATTTAATTTGGTTTAATTTAGAGTCTATTTTGTTGTATATTTTTAATGAAAGATTATGATTTAATAAGTCTTTTTTTATTAACTCTAAAGATTTTTTTTGAACTGATAATAACCCGCATTTATATATATTGTTCATATTATTTCTATGAGTATTTTGAATCTTTTTAAAATTGTAATTAAGATCTCCTTCTTCAAATTTTTCATATTCATCGTAAATTCTTGTTACAAACTTGATTTTCTCGGAGCTTCAATTTTTTTTATATTTATAATTATCACAAATACTTTTAACTCTTTGCTCATACAAACTATACATATTTTTGTTTGTAAAAGATGAGTTACTTTCAGTATTAACAGAGCTTATTTGAAAGAAAAATAAGCTTACTATTAATATAGGGGAGAAAATATAGTGTATTTTTTGCATAAAAGTGGTATTTATGATAAAATAAAAACTAGTTAAAAGTATTATAAAAAAATAATAAAAAAATGCAAGAAAACAAGAAAAAAAATGATCCGCAAGAATTAAAAGAGCAAATCTTAAACAAAGAAGATAAAAAAGAGTATCAATCTTCTAGGTTTACAAAGATAGAACAAAAGGTTAAAGAGTCTTTAAAAAATCAAAAAACAGATGATGCTTTAAGAGATATAACTATATGAGCTTTGGTATTATGAAGTAGTGATATTCACTATGAAAGCTTTGAGGAGTATGTAGTTGTAAGATTTAGAATTGATTGAGTATTAGTTGATATTTTTAGATTAACTCATAAAGAGTATAAATATATCATTGAAAGATTAAAATATTCTTCAAATTTGAAACTAAATATTACAAATATTCCTCAGGATTGAAAATATTCTATGCTTATAGAAGAGAGAGATATAGACATCAGAGTATCAACTCTACCTGTTTGAGATTATGAAAATATAGTGTGTAGAGTACTTGATAATACAAAAGCAATAATAGACTTTGAAAAACTATGATTTTTTTGGACAACAAAAAGAATGCTTGAAAAAGCTATTTTAAGAAAAAATGGTATGATACTTGTTACATGACCTACAGGTTCAGGTAAAACAACAACACTTTATACTATTTTATCAAAATTGAATACAAGAGAAAAAAAGATTATTACATTAGAAGACCCAATTGAATATAGACTTGATGGGATTACTCAATCAGAAGTAAATGAAAAGTGAGGTTTTACTTTTAAGTCTGGGCTTAGAGCTTTATTAAGACAAGATCCAGATATTATAATGGTATGAGAAATTAGAGATAAAGATACTCTAGATACATCAACAGAAGCAAGTCTTACGGGGCACTTGGTATTATCAACACTACATACAAAATCAGCAGCTGATACTTTAGATCGTATTGTAAATATGTGATTAAAACCATATATATTAGCTTCAGCTTTAGATACAATTATAGCCCAAAGATTAGTAAGAAAAATATGTCCACATTGTAAAGAACAAAAAGAAAAAACCGACTTAGAAGTAAATATTATTAAGACAATGATGGATGAAATATGAATGAGTTCTATTCCAGTAAAACATATGAAATTATATGAGTGAAAATGATGTGAAAAATGTAGTAATAGTTGATATTCTTGAAGAATAGGTATTTATGAAATCATTTCTCTAGATGAGGATTTAAGAAATCTTATCAGAGAATGAGCTAGTACTGAAGAAATTATAAAAAAAGCAAGAGATTGAGACCTTATTACCATGAAAGAAGATGGTATACTAAAGGCAGTAAAATGATTTACAACAATAGAAGAAATTCTAAGAGTTATTTAAAAGAAATTGCATAGTTTTTTCAGTTTGAGTTTGCGTAATTTATTCAAATAACTTGTCAGTTCTTGTTAATTATTGGTCAACCTGAAAAACCAGGAGTAAGTTTTGTTGATATTTCAATTAAATTTGATTTATCAGCAAGGCTACTTTTTTTATTTATTATATATCAATTTGATTTTCTTAGATCTAAATACTTAGTATTTAATCAATAGCTAGTAATAGATTCATTATTAACAAGATTATTTGAAAAAGTTAAGAAACTATTATTTAGGATATTTATTTTTATTGTAGCTAAGTCTTTTTTAGGATCTTTTGAAAAAAGCTCTGCAATGTACTCTTTATTTTTATATATTACTTTATAGTTTCAATCATTTTTAACTATATGATTAACTGTTTGTATCAATCAATTATTATTTATAAAAAATCATAATCAAATTCATGGTTGTTCATAGTTTTGTATAAGTCATCCTGGGTTTTTTGAATAATCTATTATTTTATTTTCAGGAATAATTATTACTATAGAATCTTCTATATTTATAGTTTCTTTCTCTTGGTTACCAAAAAATATATAAACAGTTATTGCTCATATTATATAGATAATTCATAATAATAGTAATATATATTTCATGATTAATAAAAAAAGTGTTTACAATATAAAAATAATAAATATTATCTGTCTTATATATTATTTTATAATAAAAAAATATGAAAGAGCAAATAAAAGAGATGCTAAATTTACAAAATAAGCTAAATTTAGATACAAATTGAGAGAATTGGAAACTAGGGATAACAAACAATGCAAAGGTTATTAATTGGAAAAGATGTATGTATATGGAACTAGCTGAAGCTATTGATAGTGTTAGTTGGAAACATTGGAAAAATATAGATGGTGGTATTGATTATGAAAATTTTAAAGTAGAATTAATTGATATTTGGCATTTTTTAATGAGTGAATTACTTACTCATATGGAAGTAGATGAAATAGCAGATGCTTTTGTAGAAAAAAGTACAGTACAAGCAAAGCTAAAATTACCTAAAGATTGGTCAAAAGATGATAATAGTAGGATAGATGAAATACTTGAACCATATGAAGATTTAATGATTTTGTCTCTAGCTAGATTAAATACTAAGGATTATTTAAAAGACCTACTTGAAGCATTTTGTATATGTTTAAATTCAGCTGAAATAAGTGTTGCTGATTTATATAAACTATATATTTGAAAAAATGTATTAAACAAATTTAGACAAGATCATGGTTATAAAGAGTGAACTTATATAAAAGTATGGAATGGGGAAGAGGATAATGTTGTTATGCAAAGAATAATAGAAACTACTATATGATTTGAAGCTATATATTTTAAACTGGAGCAAGAATACAAAAAAGCTGGATAGTATCTACTATCCAGCTTTTTGCTTTTTTAAGCAGGAGTAAAAGACATATTTGATTGTATCAGATAATCTCCCATTTCCTTAAGATAAAGTTTTGCATTTTTCATTGCTGTATCATAGTTACATTTTGAATGAAGAACAGAAGAGTATTCATCCAAAATTTGTTTCATTTTACCATTAATAGCAACAATATTTTTTTTACCATATTCAGTTCTACAAAGATCTGAATAAATTGTTCCAGCTTGAGAAAAACAATTAAGTATTTTTCTTAGAGCTTTTTTTTGACTAACTTCTACCATTGTTAACACCTCCAATCAAAATAATATTAACAATAGTTATAATATAGAAAAAAAATATAAAAGTCAATTTTTTTGTAGAAATTAAAAAAAATCTTTTGCATTTTGTAAAAAATATAATATAATACTAGTAACTCATAATCACGTAATGAGGAAAAATAGAAAAAAGAGAGGTGCTAGCCTCTCTTTTTTCTTGCCTTCTTTTTAGAATTACTTTTTGTAATACTAAAAGCAAAAATATATAAAATTACAAATATAACTCCCCCTACTTTAATTCCTATAGTTTTCTCCCCCTCAATGAGGGGGAAAGAGCGATAGCGAAAGGGGGAGTTTTTTATTTTTTTACATCTCACTTAGTTTTTTTACTAGTTCAGAAATATTATTTACTTCCAAAATTTCAGATTTTTTAGTTTGTATATCAGTCTTAGGACAATATATATATTTAAATCACATTTTTTCTGCTTCTTTTATTCTTTTGTCTATGTGTATAGGTTTTTTGATATTTCAAGTTAAAGAGATCTCTCATATGAATATAGAATCTTTAATTAGAGCCTTGTTTAATTTACTAGATATAATTGATGCCGCTAAACTCAAATCAATTCCAGGCTCTTCTATTTTTAATCACCTAGCAATATTTGTATAAACATCATAACTCTCAAGCTTTACTCAAGAATATTTTCATAAAACAGCGACAATCAAATCAAGCTTGGAAGAATTAATTCATCTAGCTGATCTTTTAGGGTATCAAAACTTGGTATAAGTTGTTAGGCTTTCAGTTTCAACTATTATTGGTCTAGTTCATTCTATTGTAATTGAAAGACTTGATCATATAGTTGGTTTATCAGAGTTTATAAATTCTAGTCATGGATTTTTTAGATCTATTAATCATTTTTCTCACATAGAAAAAATTCATATTTCACTTGTTGGTCAAAATCTATTTTTAAGTCATCTAAGTATTCTTAAATTATCATATTTATCTCACTCAAAGTATAGTACTGTATCAACCATATGTTCTAGAGTTTTTGGTCATGCTAAGTTTCAGTCTTTATTTATATGTCATATAATAAATGTAGCAGTATTAGTTGTTTTAGCAAATGCTACTAGTAGTTCTGTTATATATCTTACTTGAGATACACTTCAAGCTACTCAGCTTATATTTTTTGAATGCATTACTGATATAGAGTCTATTACTAGTATTTTACATGGATTTTTTGTAAGTGTTTCTAATATATCTTCAATAGTATTTTCTCATAATACTAGCATATTTTCTCACTTAACACCTAGTCTAGATGCTCTTGAAGATATTTGATATGGTGTTTCTTCTCCTGAAATATATATGATATTATCTTTTATCATATTAGATAGCTGTAGGGTAATAGTTGATTTTCAAATACCTGGCTCTCAAGATAACAAAACTACACTTCCAGGAACTATTCATCATCCTAGTACATTATTCAGCTCACTTGATTTTGTAGTAATTCTTTCTTTTGTTTTGTCTTTTTCTATTTGGTTAATATTTTTTAACTCTCTTGCTTCTCATTTCACACTTGAGTTATCCTTTGCTTCCTTGAATTCTTTCAAACTATTCCACTCTTTACAAAAAGAGCATTGTCCTTGCCATTTCACAGATTCATTTCAGCATTTTTCACATATGTACATAATAATCGATATTTAAAAATATAGTATATAGTGAGTATATATAAAAGAAAATAAAATGCAAATAAAAAACAATATATTAACATATTATAATATGTTAATATATTGTTTTTCTGAAATTTTTATCTTGATTTTTAATTATTTTTTTATATCATCAAATCACTAAAAAGGGAGGAATAAAAAAGTGTCAGAAAAAAGTATTTTAAAACAGGTTGATAATGCTTTGTATGAGAGATCTATAAAGTATATTCGTAATCCAAAATATTTCCAAAAGAACTACAAAAGATTACTTTTTGCAATTAATGTAATTGATAATTATCTAAATGGAGGACCATATTGTATATATAAAAAAGAAGATGTTATATATGAATTATATAAGGCTTATACTATTTCAAGTAGAATGAAAGGTCTATTATCAGAGTTTAGTGTTAATATAGTTGTAAGAGCTTATTATGATCTACGTTTAGGGCAGTATAGAAATACAAATAATAAAATTGTATCTTTTAAACAAATGATTGGGATACTTGGTGGAGCAAAAAAGGCTCTAGTTCCAAGTGATTATGTGACAAAATATGAAGGCACAAAAAGCTTCTCTCAGTAATGAGAGAGGTTTTTTTGATGAGATAATGAAGTTTGATTGATATGTAGTAGTGCCTGTTTTAAGTAGATATTTAGTAGTAATTTGTTTAAAAATAATAAATATGCTAAAATATAAAAGATAAAAAGTATTTTAGCAAAATGAATGAAGCTTTTTGAATAAATAATGAACAGCAAGATATAAATGATGGAAATAAGGAAAGTCTTATTTCCAGTTTTGATGATGGTAGAAAACAGCTAGAAGAAAAAGCAACACAGTATTATTTAGCAAATAAAGATAATCTTGAAACAGTTCAGTCATTGAAAAACTTTATAGAATGACAAGAACAGGATAGAACAGATTTAAAAGAATGATAGGAAACACAGGTATTTAATGAAACAAGAGAGGAGTTAGATAAGCAAGCATTAATAAATGAAGCAAAGCTAAGTCTATATGAAAAACTATGAATAGATAATAGATTAGAAGCAAATAGCAGTATAGAAAATTTTTTAAAATGATTGGTAGATACTTTGGTATTAGATAATTATGATTTAGCAATTGAAATATATAATACTTGATGAGAGGTAATATTAGAGAGTATAAAACAATTAGCAAGTCTAGAGTGATTAAAACAAATAGCTGAAGTTTTATGAGAAAGTATAATGGAATTATTTACTTGAAATGCTTATGAAAAATGACAATCCTTTGCAGAGCTATGACTTGTAGCAACATGAGTATGACTAACAGCAGTAGTATGAAAGAAAGCAATAAAATTGTGAAGTAGGGAAATAGCAAGATTAAGAGTAGTAAAAGAAAATATAGTATCATCACCAGAAGTAAAAGCAGTAGTAAGTGATGTAAGTAGCAAATTGGATAGTATTTTACCAAAGAAGCAGGTTGATTTTGAGAAAAAATTAAAAGAGAATGTGAATGTAGAAAGGCAAGTTAAATGATTGGAAAAATTGTGAATACCTGAAGAATTATCAAGAGATATGTTAGAAAGTTGATTACTAAATGAAGGTTTCTTCTGAGGAGATTTATTAAGAAGATTTGAAGTATTAAATAAAAAATGAGTTGATTATAATAAGTTAGTTAATGAAGCTATAAAGGATATACCATGACTAACAAAGGAGGAAGCTTTACTTATTTTTTCTTATACAGATGAAATTATCTATAGAAAATTAAATTCATACATGAGAAAAAATAAAGAATTACTAAGTAATAT